>CAMKLG010000029.1 GCA_946413585.1 uncultured Bacteroidales bacterium | reverse complement strand
CAGCTTTTAATCCTAAACTTTGTCGTGAAGTGACGCGCCGCCTTATTGAATTGGCTAAGAAACATAACAAGCAGATCATTGCCACCACGCACAACGCGGCGGTACTTGATGGCATGAATCTGTACGATGATGATGTCCGTTTGCATGTGGTTCGACGCTCGATTGACGGTTATACCAAAACGAATCGGGTGGTACTGAAAGGCGAAATGTCAATGCCGCTTTCTGAGGCATGGCAAAAAGGTTTTATTGGAGGACTTCCGGACAATTTCTAAACAAAGGTCTTATGGTTACAATAGGTATGATTTGTGAAGGAGTGTCTGAGTTGAAGATTCTCACGTACATCATCAACCGATATCTGGGTGACGATGTGGTCGTGAACCGTATTCAACCACCAACAAGAATATCTCATGGTATAGAAAAGCAGGATGACGACGGAGGATGGCTTCAAGTCCTCAACCATTGTAATGACAACGTAATCAGCGACAATATGGTCACGAACGACTATATTATCATTCAAATCGACACAGACACCTGCACTCAGAAACATTACGATGTGGACATCTATGACGACCATAATAGAAGAGTTTCTGACAGTGAACTGTATAAGAGAGTATGCTCCCGCCTAAAACAAAACATCAGTAGTGAGGTGTGGGATGCTTATTCCGACAGAATATTGTTTGCCATTTGTTTCAACGAAACGGAATGTTGGTTGTTGCCGCTTTATTATGAAAATGACACGAAAAAACGTTGCGCCACAACCAACTGTATCTACATTCTGAACCAACAACTTCAGAAAGAGGGCATAGGGATTCCTCAAAAAGACAAGAATTCATCCGAAGCATTGAGCGTGTATCAGAAAGTGTTGAAGAAGATGAAACGGAAGGAGATTCCCCAAATTGCCCAATATAACTTCGGTTTTCAAAAGTTTATGGAGCAATTGGACACAATTAAAAACGCGATCAACGAAAGTGTAGAAATATGAATGTCAGACACATATTAGGTATTTCAGGTGGAAAAGACAGCGCAGCACTTTCCATATATCTGAAGCAAAAGTATCCAACATTGAAAATTGAATACTATAATTCAGATACAGGGTGTGAGTTGGAAGAAACCGAAGATTTAATCAGACGTCTTGAAACCTATTTAGGAAAGATTGTAAGGTTAAGAGCAGCTGAAGGTAGTTCAGAACCGACCCCATTCCATCATTTCCTCAAAGCGATGGGTGGTTTTCTTCCATCACCGCAAGCGCGATGGTGTACTCAAAAGATGAAATTGGCAGAATTTGAAAAGTATGTCGGCGATGACATGGCTATCTCATACGTCGGCATCCGTGGAGATGAAGATAGGGATGGCTACATTTCCTCAAAACCCAATATTCAGGCGGTGTTCCCGTTCAGAAGAAACATTTGGAGCCTTGATGTGATCAACAAAGTGTTACATAATGACAACTTGGAGCAGTTTGTATCATTGTACGATTTGTTTTGCCCCGACAACTTCATGAAAGACGAGATTATGGGAACTGCCTCGAAGCCAATATCAAAGCATTTTTACTTTTCTAAAAAGCTGAATGCCTTGTTGGACTTTGACATAAAGCTTTTTAATCACGTGGTCTTTGCTTTCTTAAAAACCACAGACTACCCGGTAGGTAAACTAGACAACTTCCCACTGCTTGACAACACAGATGTGCTTGTGAAAGAGGACATCTTTCGATTGCTTCGCGAGAGTGGCGTTGGTGTTCCAGCATATTATGAAGAGATTCCATTTGAAGTTGACGGAAGAACTGGAACCTATTCTCGAAGCCGTTCGGGATGCTACTTCTGTTTCTTCCAACAGAAGATAGAATGGATTTGGCTCTACGAGCAACACCCTGATTTATATCGGCAGGCTATGGAGTTTGAAAAAGATGGCTATACGTGGAATCAAAACGAGAGTTTGGCTGAATTATGCAAGCCCGAACGTGTGCGCCAAATAAAACTCGATATTATCAAACGTCAAGAGGAGAACCGCAAGCAAAACAAAGGGACAACGCTTGTGGATGTGTTAGGTGATGAAATTATGTGTGCTAATTGTTTTATTTAGAATAATATGAGAGCAAATGCATTCTTGAATTTGAACGACGAGGATAAGTTATATGATATAATTTATTATCACAATCCAAAACATTGGATTGAAAACAAAATTGATGATGATAATCCAATAATTAATGAAGATAATTGGTCAAAAGAAATAAAGTATTATGAGGGAGAAAGTATTTCAGAGGATATTAAGAATTTACCTACGAATACAGGAGGTGTATATATGTTTTATCTGAAAGGGATTAATCTTTCATTTTTTGAAAACTATATTGTTTATATAGGAAGATGTCATTATTCTGAAGGGAAACGGTACATCCGTAAACGTGCTAAAGAGTATGATTCTGATAATTCAAGAACAGAAATTGTTAGAATGAAAAAATATTGGAAAGATTATTTGTTTTATCGCTATTATCCTGAAACAGATAATGATGTAATTGATAGAGATGAAGCAACTCTAATTCGTGCAATTAGACCTCCATTTAATTCTGAAATTCCAGACAAAATAGAAGTTCAAGCAACAACAAATGCGTTTTAATTATGGAAGCTATAAAAATACCAGCAATAAGAGGAAAAATAGGTACAACTATTTATTATTCTGCAAATTTGACATTTCAACAAATACATGATTTGGTCAAAAAGGTTGATTCAGAATTACACACTTCAAATTCGCTAAAAGAAGTGCTTCAACGTTCTTTGACCGATAACTATGTAAAAATCAAAGATTATATTGTTAATCGAAATGACCATTTTTTTGATAGTTTGGTTTTGGCTGTTTACGACGGGGATCCTAAATGGACAGAAATACGTTATGAGTTAAATAATGAGCAGTTTAGTAATGTTGGGTTGTTGGAATTTACTGGTCAGGAAAAAATTTTTCCTGTTGACGGTCAACATCGTGTTGAAGGTATAAAAGCAGCTATTATTCAGAAACCAGAAATAGCCACAGAAACAATAAATGTCATGCTTATTGGGCATAGTAACACACCAGAAGGCATGGAACGTTCAAGAAGAATATTTTCCACATTGAATAGATATGTAAAACCAGTGCGTTTAGGAGATATTATTATACTTGACGAAGATGATATAGTGGCTATCGTAACACGTGAATTGTTGGAAACTTATCCTCTTTTCATGGAGAATAGAATTAAAGTCAGCAATTCGAAGTCGATACCAAAAGAAGATAAACAATCTTTCACATCTTTGATGACATTGTATGATTGCAATAAAGAAATATTTCTCGCATATTTAATCAATAAAGAACATAAGAAATATAGTCAATCTCAATTGAAAGACTATTTGAGAAATAGGCCTTCAGATGCGATTATTGAAGAATATACAGCCGAATTGGTTTGTTTCTGGGATTGCATGAGAAGTATATTCCCTGAAATCAATAGATATACAAACGATAATAGTAATAATGCTGCAGAATCATTTCGTTCCAATAACAATGGTGGGAATTTGTTTTTCCGACCTATTGGATTGCTGCCTTTTGTAGAAAGCGTAACAAGAATAAAACAAATTGATTATGCAGTCTCTTATGGGGACATTCTTAATCACTATGCTCATATGGAAAGAATTGTCTCCAATGAACCTTGGAATTATATTTTATGGAATCCATTGACAAAAAAAATGGCAATGCGCAATCAATCATTGGTCAAATATCTACTAATAAACATGTATGATGGCAATCTTTTGACAGATAAGGAGAAGGATGAGATGAAAAAAAGGTATGCAACAATATTTAATATTGATTTATCTGAAGCAGAACGAAGAATATCAGAAATATCGTTGTAAACATGCTTAAAGAAGTCTCATTTCCAGCACATCGCCATTTCAAATCGCGGACAGAGTGGGAGCCGATAGGTTTCTTCTCTGACTGCCTGTGCAATGCCACGCAGTTTGATTTGATGTTAGGCTTCTTCTCTTCTTCTGCCATCAATGTTTTGGCGGATGGTTTTGCTTCGTTCCTCTATAATGGTGGACGAATGAATCTGATTGTAAACGACATTCTTACTGAGCAAGATAGAATTGCTATTGCCAACGGTGAACTTAATACACCCATTCCGTTTTTTGACATTACCGACATTGAAAAACTGAAAAACACGTTGTCAGAACGTGACACACATTTTTTCGAGTGTCTTACGTGGCTCATTCGTAACAATCGACTTGAGATAAAAATCATTGCGCCAAAAGCAGGCATCGGCATCTCTCACACTAAAACTGGCATTTTCAGCGATGGCGTAAATAAAGTCGGCTTCGATGGCTCTTGCAACTTTTCACGGTCGGCGTTGATTGACAATATCGAAAGTCTTACGGCTTTCTGCGATTGGGATGGCAATCCAGCGTCTGCTACAATAAACAAAATCAATGGAGAATTTGAACTTGTGTTTACTGGTAAAGATGAGAATGTTGTTTTTGTCCCGACTGACAGAGTGAAAACTCATATTGCCGAATCGTTTAAAAACAAGGAACTGAAAGATTTACTGGAAGATGAATATCGGTTCGTGCAGCAGGATATTGCTGATAAATCGTTACCTAAATCTGTGATTAATGCACTGGAGAAAGCCAAAAACAAAGTTGAAATCGAGATAGAGAAAATCAAGAAGCAAGGCAAAGCCGTTGAGCCTATCGACTTCGGCAAACCCCGTTTCCCATACGAATCTGGGCCGCGCGATTATCAGGAACAAGCGTTCGAGAATTGGAAAAACAACAAGCAGAAAGGCTTGTTTGCGATGGCGACAGGTACAGGAAAAACCATCACTTCGCTCAATTGTTTGCTCGAAATTTATAACCAAAAGAAGTATTATAAAGCTATCATACTGGTTCCAACTATAACGCTTGTTGAACAATGGGAGCTTGAATGCAAGAAGTTTAATTTCAACAATATCATAAAGGTTTGTTCTAAATACAGTAATTGGAAGTCTGCGGTAGCTAATCTTCGTTTGCTTGAGATGACAAATGCCAACAAAGAATTGTCTTATATCATCATATCCACCTACGCATCGTTTGTTCGCTCCAATGTTTTCTTAGAACTAAACCAATTTCCAAAAAACAAGCTACTGCTTATAGCAGACGAAGCGCACAACATGGGTGGTGGTCTGATGGTCAATCGATTGCCTGAAATAAAATATTCACGGAGAATAGGCCTTTCTGCCACGCCGGAACGTCAATTTGACGACAGTGGCAATCGTAAATTGATGGATTTCTTCAGGTGTGATGACCATTACACCTTCGAATACTCTATGGCAGAGGCTATAGAAAACGGTGCTCTCTGTCGTTATTACTATTATCCGCATGTTGTTAGGCTGACTGAAAATGAAATGGATGAATATGTGGATATTTCGAAAAAAATAGCAAAAGTCATAGGGTATCAAGATGTCGAAAGCCAAGAAATCTTAAAAATGCTTTTGTTGAAGCGAAAACGAATCATTCATAAAGCTGCTAACAAGTTGGGCGTTTTTAAACAGATACTTCAGCAACGTATGACAGAAAAGAACAGTTTGAAATACACATTAGTTTATGTCCCAGAAGGCAACAAACCTGATGATTTTGAAGCTGACATTTTCGATAAGACAGACACAATTGCATCTGACCCAGAGACAGAACATCTGATTGACGATTTTACGCGCATTGTTCGAGATATGGATTCTCACATCATTGTTCGCCAGTTCACTTCTGAATCAACTGATCGAGATGCTATGCTCAAAGGCTTTGCTGAAGGAAGCATTGATGTACTTACGTCTATGAAGTGTTTAGATGAAGGTGTCGATGTCCCACGAAGTGAGTTGGCTATTTTCTGTGCAAGTACTGGTAATCCACGTCAGTTCATTCAACGACGTGGACGTGTCTTACGCACACACAAAGATAAGCAATTTGCCATTATACATGATCTCATTGTTATTCCTGACGATGTGTTTGATGAAGAATGCTACACATTGGAGAAGAATCTTGTAGAAAGTGAATTATGCCGAGTAAGAGACTTTGCTTCTCTTTCCGAGAATCTTAATGACACTTACAATGAATTAGTTGATATTTTGAACCATTATAATCTTTCAATTTTCAAATAGTTATGCAAATGTATCAAACAAATGAGGATAAATTATTACAAGCTGTATTGAATGACAAACAGCTGTATGATATTTATGGTTTTGATCCCGACGATTACTATTCCATAGCCGAAGCCATGGATTCTGACATCCCGATTATCAAGGCAATTGCTACGATAATCGAAAGGCATGAAGAAAAAGTGTCAGAGAAAGAGATATATACCGAAGTTAGTAACCAATTAATTCGGCAGTTATGATCATCAAGGATATTAAAATCAAAAATTTCCGTAGTTACTACGGCTATAATACTCTTACATTGTCCAAAGGGTTGACATTGGTTATCGGTGATAATGGTGATGGAAAAACAACATTATTTGAAGCATTGGAATGGTTGTTTAAAACGGCAAGTGAGGACAAACAACTGACCCACATCTCCGAAAAAAGAAAATCAGAATTAGAAGTTGGGCAAAGCGATGACGTTATTGTGAACATCACTTTTGAACATGATGGAGAGAAGGAAATTGAGAAATCTTTTACTTTTGAAAAAGTCTCAGAGGATTTTATCCGAATAAAAGATTTCAAATTTAATGGATATTCCATTGATGGTTCAGAGCGTTTGTTGACACGTGGTGATGTAATGCTAAACCAATGTTTCGAACCTGTTATTCGGAAATATTGTCTATTTAAAGGGGAAAACAACCTTAATGTTTTTGATAATGAAACCGCACTTAAAACATTGGTTGACACCTTCTCTGGCATTAAGCAATTCGATGAACTGGTCGAAATGACATCTAATTTTGAACACAAATCGGCAAATGCAGCAAACAAAGAATTGCAGAACGATAAACGTGTATCAAATCAAGCAAAAGAACTCAACAGACAACTTGATTTAGTATCTGTTTCAATTCAAGATATTCGGAAAGAATTGAAAGAAAAAGAGATATCTATTTCCGATTTCACTGACAAAATTGAATTAATCGAGAAAAATCAAGAGACTCAAGAACGATATCAAGATATAAAAGACCGAATACATGAGTTGCAAGAGAAAAAAGCAAAGTTGTCAGCTCTTTCCTCTTGTAATTACAGTACAAATTTGTTAGATGAATCATGGATTCTCCGGTCTTTTCTCCCAATAATAAAAGAGTTTTCGGCAAAAGCCTCCGCATTAAGCAAAGAGAAAAGAAGACTCGAAAAACAAGAGACTGAACGTCGGGCAAAAGAAGCAGGCGAGCGGGAAGCAATCTCCAAAATTCAGAAACTTGCTAACGATGCGGTGCCTCTTCCTTGGAACCTGCCGGACAAGGAGACGATGCAGGAAATGATAGATGATGAAATCTGTAAAGTCTGTGGTCGTCCTGCACCTAAAGGGTCTGAGGCATATCATTTCATGTGCCAAAAGCTGAACGAATATCTCGCCAATATTTCTGCACAAGTGGTAACTCCGCCGAACGAAGAGGAAGAAGAGCAGCCGTTATTCCCCAATTCTTTCATCAATGAGCTTCATTCCCGCCAAATCAAGTTAAGCGGCGAAACAGAACAGGAGATCGCAGGGATTTCAACAACTATCGCCGACCGCTTGGATTTTATCACAAAACGCAAAACGGAGCTTTCGGATGTGACCAAACAGATTCAAGAGCTCACCGATGAAATGAACGATTTGCTCATGCAGTCTAATCTGAGCGCTGAGATTCTGGACAAGAACATTAAAGATTGGAAAGGCTTTTTTGAAGCAAAAGGGCGTGCGGAAAAACGTGCTGTGGAGTTGAATGAAAAATTGAAGATAGAGGAGGAAAACAAAGCAAATCTCCAAGACAGACTCTCCAAACTTGAGCCAGAAAGTACGATGACGAAAGTCTATCAGCGTGTTCACACCGCTTTTGAGCGAATTATGAAGGCATTTGTGAACGCAAAGGAACAAAATGTCAGAAATTTCCTCCAAATGTTGGAAGAGGTCGCCAACCAATATTTGGCTAAGCTGAACAAAAACGATTTCTACGGGGTCATTCACATCCGTAAGACTATCGACAATTCCGCCCGCATTGAACTTCACAGTATGAATGGTGGCAGAATTGAGAATCCGAACGGAGCCTTGAAAACCACCATGTACATGTCAGTGCTGTTTGCCATTTCCCAAATCACGACCTTGAAACGCGAGCAGGACTATCCGCTGATCTTCGATGCCCCAACATCGTCATTCGGCGGTTTCAAAGAGGACACATTCTACAATGTGATTGATACAATTGAAAAACAGTGCCTTATCGTCACCAAGGATTTGCTCAACGTTGACAAACAAACGGGTGAGAAACAACTTGACTTCGACACCATCAACAAGCTTTCCTGTTCTGTTTATCGCATCGAGAAGGTGGAGCCGTTTAACGACAAAGACCTGTCAACCATTCAAACCATAATCAAACGCATAAAATAGTTCATCATGGCAGCAGAAAAATTATATGATCTTTGGATCACCCGTAATCCCAAGTGGGAAAAAAGATACGAAGACAGTATCATTGGAAACTTCTGTAACTATCGGCGAGGTGCCACGTCTTTAGGAGAGGATCGAGGCAAAATATTTGGTGGAGGTTACGAAATTTATATCATCGCCTTTTTTATCGGCTTGTATTTCAACCAACGGCGCAAATTGATAGAAGACAGCCAAAAGATAAAAGATTTTGGCCACCAAATACAATATTGGGGTGATTTGAATGCCGACAAGGTTAAAGTCAAAGGGCGCAAACCTTATCCCAAACTGCGCGAATACATCTTCACGGCTTTGGTCGCCCGCACCGATATTGATTTCATCGCCTTGGAAAAGGGAGACATAACCTCCCGCAAAGCTGTTGATATGCTGATGCAAACCATGGAGGAATATGCCAATTGGGGCTTTCATTTCATGGAGGACATACTCACCGACGATCCCAACTATTTCTACCGCGAAACCGCCTTTCTTGAGCTTTTCATGGCTTTCGCTGCATCTGTCGATGCAGGTGAAGAGGATGACGAGCCGGAAGCATTGGATTGATCTCTTGAAATTCGCAAGAGATCGAGATTCTGTCGTGCCCCCGATTTCTCGCGTGCAATAGGTTCATCTGCACAATCGCCACCTAACAACTCACCGCCATTCCGTTTCGCCACCACACCATACCGCAAACTCTTGCCCTTGCCGATGACATCGCATTATCGGAACCGCCGGACAATTGCCGGCCAAACGGAATCTCCGTCTTGTCAGAGAACAAATCAATGGAACACCGCGTTTCTAGACAAAAGAATTACTTAGAGAGCAAGCACACACCTTCGCAGCAAACAAATACAAAAATCGGAAAGCATTCCAAAAAAAAATGAAATATTTGTTGTTCTTGGATTCTATTCCAAAAAAAATCGTATTTTTGCGGTGCGATAAATAGAAAAGCAAACAGATGGAAACCATACAACGCGAACGGTATATTGAGAGACTTAAATCCTTGAGAGACAAGAAAATCATCAAGGTTATCACGGGTGTGCGACGCTGTGGAAAAAGTACCCTGATGGCTCTGTTCCAACAGGAATTGATGCGGTCTGGAGTGCAAAAAGAGCAGATTATCAACATCAATTTTGAGGATTACGATTTTGTGGAGTTGAGAGATGCCAAGACGCTGTATAAATACATCTGTCAACGCCTTTCAAAAGACGCCCCCCATTATGTCTTTCTTGATGAGATCCAACACGTTGAGAATTATGCCGATGTGGTGGATGCCCTGTTCGTAAAGGACAACTTAGATCTCTACATCACGGGATCAAATGCTTACTTGCTGTCAAGTGAGATCGCCACGCTGCTTTCCGGACGTTATGTGGAGATTCAGATTTTGCCGCTTTCGTTCAAAGAATATGTCTCCGCGACTGGTGACACGAACAATTTGGAAAGGAAATACGCCGATTACATCGCCTTCTCTTCTTTCCCGTATGCGATGGCATTCGAACGCGACGAGCAGCTGACAGATGATTATCTCAGAGGCATATACAGCACCATCGTACTGAAAGATGTGGTGCAACGCAACAGGATAAGTGACGCCGTGATGCTTGAGAATGTGATGGCTTTCCTTGCCGACAACATAGGGAACACCTTGTCGGTGAAAAAAATCGCCGACACGCTTACCTCCTCGGGGCGGAAAGCGGATGTGAAAACCATTGAGAAATATCTGTCTGCATTGTGCCAAAGTTTCATCCTTTATCCTGCTAAGCGTTACAACATCAAGGGACGCCAGCTGTTAAAAACAATGGAGAAATACTATCTGGTGGATGTGGCGCTGCGCAATACACTTCTCGGTTCTAAAAACACAGATTATGGGCGAGTGCTTGAAAACGTGGTGTATTTAGAGCTGCTGAGGCGCAATCCTCATGTGTATGTGGGAAAGACAGATGCTTTGGAAGTCGATTTTGTTACGGTAAACATGCAGGAAGTCGCTTATTACCAAGTGGCGGCAACGGTGCTTGACAACACCACGCTCCAAAGGGAACTGAAGCCATTACAAGCCATTAAGGATAATTATCCGAAAACAATCCTTACTTTGGACACCATGCCTGTGACTTTTCACAATGGCATTAAGCAGCAAAACGTATTAGATTGGTTGTTAGAACAATAGTGTGAAGCCATATCTTCGGCCGTGAACATTATCCCCAAATTTTCCCTATCTTTGCCGAAAATTTCCCACTATGAGAAAAACAACGTTCATCATTCTCTTCACCACTATGACAATATTCGGGTTTTCACAGGAGGATTGGTTCTGGTTCAACCGCTTCAGGGCTGACAATGAGCGCATTGCCGAGAGCGGCGACTTCCCCGAGGTGGTCTTCATGGGGAACTCCATCACCGAGAACTGGGCCTACTACCACCCCGACTTCTTCAGCGAGCACCACTATTGCGGCCGAGGCATCGGCGGACAGACCTCGACGCAGATGCTGGCGCGCTTCACCGCCGATGTCGTCAACCTCCACCCCAAGGCGGTGGTCATCATGGCGGGCACCAACGACGTGGCACACAACACCTATTGGGTGGAACCGACCAAGGTGGTCGAAAACGTGGTGGCCATGTGCCAGCTGGCCCGTGCCAACGACATCGTGCCGCTCATCGCCTCTATCCCACCCTGCGCCTCCTTCGTGTGGAACCCCGACATCAAGGACGCCGCCCAGACTATCGTCGAGATCAACGAACGGCTGCGAAAGTTTGCCGACGCCAATAACATCGTCTATGTGGATTATCACTCCGCCCTAGCCGACGAGCACAACGCCTTCCCGAAAAAGCTCAGCGACGACGGCTGTCACCCCAACCCCGACACCTATTTCATCATGGAGGAGCTGGTAGTGAAGGCCATTGGCGAGGCAATGAAATAGTCCTGTCTTGGGAGAAAAAAGAATAACTAATTGACCAGAATTTTCTTATTTTTGCCCATCCATTTTTTGACCAAAATTCTTTCCAATGAAAAAATCAATCTTGCTCCTTTCGGTAATAATTGCTGTTATAGGCAATTCCTGCACTTTCTCCTTTTCTTCCAATCAAAAGGATTTGTAAAAGCAGATAAACCAACTGCAGCAGGAGGTGGCCACCCTGCAAAAAATGAATGGATTGACCCCATCGTATGAGACAGCTGATGACGACATAACACATCCAAAGCCGTCGGATTCCAAAAAGACTGACGGTGACGAACAACAGATCGTCAAAACGTCCAGAGAACAAACGGCGGTGGAGGCAATCAAGTATTGTCTTAAAATGTATGTGCCGGATCTAAATTACACCAACATTCGTTCTGTACCACAATCCAATGGAACTGTAGATGTGATCATCGATTATCATTATTTGGGATCGACAGAACACACTTACTATAATGTCACTATTTATTCCAACAAAGAATTTAAGGTGAACTCTTGCTATGGGCTCGAAGGGAATTTCCCACATAATTCGAAAATGGTGATTCAATAGTGTGTTGTTTGATAATGAGTATGTGAACAAGGTTATGTCATATCCTCGCTGCATTCCGCCATTCCGTTTGGCCACCACGTCATACCGCAAACTCTTGCCCTTTCCGATAACATCGCATTATCATGGCCATATCATCGTCTTTCTCCTCCGATTTACAAATAGAAGACAATAGGATGCCAGTCCCGGTTGCGGACTCGTGCCGGAGGCACGGAATCCCAATAACCCCATACAAGCGCAACGGAGTGGAGCGCAGTGTGGGGTGACGGATGCGGTCGTCCAGCACGCTTGGTGGTGCAGTCCGTCGCCGTCTTATCCGATCCATGAATGTCAGAAGTGAAATCGGCATCCAACACACAGGCCAAAAGCTACAAACAGTTCTGCAAAAAATACGAGCCGCGCAGGGGCTGGAAACCGTAGAGTCGTTTCAAAACCGGTACATCACCTGCGCTTTCACCTCCGTTTTGTGTGGCTTGTCGATTTGCGTCAAACCACTGCTGATGATTTCTTTGTTTAGATAGTGCGTCCGCGAGACACGCAGCCAGATACTGAAATTCTGTATCTTGTAGCGCAACATCAGGTATGCCCGCATCCCTTGGTAATAGTAGGAACCAACCGTGAATGCGTAATAGACATCGTTCTCGTATGCGTACAGCCGCTCGTCGTAACTGTCAGTATCGAAGTAAGCAACCCGCAGATACAGACCAAGTTGCGGCTTTCGGAAATGGAGCACCACATCCTGATACATCAGAATGCCTTTTTTCCACTTCGCACCATCCGTATGGTCAAATACCGCACTGACCTCCGTTTTCAATTTCAACAACGGGGAAGGTTCATTGCTCCACTGTAGTCGTATCCGATGGCGGTTGAGTCCTGCCAACCGTCGTAAATAGTCCTCTCCACTCGCATTCTTGGGCTTCGAGCGCCACTGGTAGCGCATCATCAAAGTGCTTTTTCGCGATAACCGGCAAGTCAACGACATACCGCCATCCACACCTTGAATCGGCGCATCAGTCTGGTAGCTCAGCCACAGCAGCCTATAGTAGTCGAAAAAAAAGTCCGTCTCTACCTTCCGCGATAGCACAAGATGCCCCGCCAAGTAAGTTCCAAACTCCCCGCAATCTCCAGAAGTTACACGGAAGGCCCTGCCCATCGGAGCTTCATAGCCCGTGGTGTAATACCGTACCAACGTCGCGAAACGGAACACAGGATTCACCGCGAAAACCGCCGTGTGCAACATAGACACCTTGCCTTGCTCGTTGACCGCCATCTCCCCGAAGAACAGCTGTTTACGCCAAACGGCATGGTAGGAAAGTCCGGCATTCACGTGTTTTGGGCAGAACAGCGCCTGCCACTTCTCGCGTGCGAGTGCCGTGTCCGCATAATCTCCAAAACAGACGGCGTGCAGTCCGACGCTAAAATGCGCCCGCCGATAGGAAACGGCTCCGCCAAAGGCGTTAGAGTTGGTCTCTGTGACATCTCCAACAAAAAGGCTACCCAACCATTTGCTGTTCCCCAGCGTGACCGCTCCTCCTCGAAAAAGCTCGCTCTCGTTGGTGGTGGCCACGGGGCGCACTCCTTCCGCAAATCGCCGAATCGTAGATACATCGCCTCCTTTCCCCGACATCATCGAGGATCCCAACACCAATCCTTGACCAAAGTTGAGCCGATAGTCGCCCAATACCGCACACTTCAACCATTTGAGATTCTTCACATAGACCGACCCCGAATAGTGGTCGAAACCATACTTCTGCTCTCCTCGGAAAAACGGTTCGCCCGCATCTTTCTCTCCGGCAATGCGGAAGCCGAAATGTTGGCGCACATGGTAGTCGTAGCGAAATTGCACGTGCGCAGGGGACCCCTCGTAATGGTTAGCGCGGGTCGTATCGTAGCCCGCCTGCCGTTCCACCACTTGCCCATATCGCACCCACAACACGCTCTTGCTCGCTTTCCACAACTCCTTAAAGGTCGGCTTGGACTTTGGCGGCGGCCCGATCACTGCCAAAACCGCCAACCGTAGTCTATCCTTCTCCATAAAGCCCTCTATCGCATCCAACTCATAGATACTATACAATTGTCCATACTCCTCAATATACAATTGGAGTTGATAATATTGATAATCAGATAGCTGCAACTGGTTTACAGCTTGTTCGTAGCTCAAATCATTCAAATTCAACAGACCTCCAATTTGAGACATTTCCATCCGTTCCAATAGTTCTTCGGAGATATTCTCTATATCCTCCAAATCTTCCATCTGGAGCTCATAGTTGTCGATAACCGTCTCCAACACCCAAAGGCTATCTTGCTGCGCAAAAAGGGACAGCTTCGGAATCAGCATCACCATAATGAAGACGAACCATTCCAGTCCAAATCCTTTATTTTCAAGCCTTTTCATGCGCCCACCCTCCTTTCTGGAAAATAGAATCCTCCCATCTGCGGAGAAACGGAGATTCTATAATGCCATGCCGCTTCTACAGAAATCAGGAACTTTTTGTATGTCAGCCCAATATAAACACCAAGACGTGCATTCGAGCAGTTGACGGCGAGCAGAAGTGGAGCTATCGGCTGAATCATAAAGCGACCATCAACTTCCCACTCTCCCGGAAACAGCTTCGACGTGGTGAGTGACACCAAGAATTTCTGCAACGGCATATAGGTACAACCGACCGTGAACCTCAACGGTATAACATTCTGTCCTAGCAAACCATAATGCAGCATAAAAGGATTATACACCGTAGCATCCAACCAAAGCTTTGGGGTCACTTTATACGCCACTGCCACATCAACACAAAGGGAATGACTGCTCGGATACTCTCGGGCATGCGCCATCAGATAGAAAATCCGAGCTGTCATGGCAAAGTGGTCTCCAAAGTTCCGACCGTAGCCAACCGAAAGTTGCATCTCACCGTAATTCACATAGCCATAATGATTTACGGACATCATCAGAAAATTCTTTTTTCGATGCCATACGCTGACAACCTCCGCAAACATCATCTCCTTCATTCCGAAGTCATTTCGGACATGAAATCCTACGCCTGTTTTTGAAAATGCAGTTAACGAAGGACTTTTGTCCATATTTTCTGCAATATGAGCGCAAAGCAAATCCTCTTGCGAATATCCTTCCGCAGGTACTGCTATATATAAGCAGCTGAAAAACAGTATCTTTATGAAGATTTTTGTTTTCATAATTTCAATAAATTGTTTCATGGCAAATATACAACGCCAAAAAGCGTTTGTCAAGTTAAAAGTTGTTAAAAATAAATGTACTTTTGCCGCCATGACTGATTTGAACCGAAATATCCGCATCGAAGATTATGACTACCCCTTGCCGGAGTCACGTATCGCTTTCTATCCCGCCGAGCAGCGAGACAATTCTAAATTATTGATTTTCAACAAGGAAAGCAGCAAAATCACCGACTCTGTTTTCCATCAATTACCCGATTTCCTGACTGGGAATCAGTGGTTGGTATTCAACAATTCGAAGGTGATTCATGCGCGGTTGCAGGTGCACAACACCACAGGCGCTGCCATCGAAATCTTCTGTCTGGAACCGCTCTCCCCCACCAACGACCCTGCCGTTGCTTTCACCCTCAGCGGTTGCGTAACCTGGAAGTGCATGGTGGGCAATGCGCGGAAATGGAAGCATCCTTTGGAAATTGAAGTACCTATCAACGAGCGTGTTATCCGCATCAAAGCAGAACGCGGAGAAGCTATCGAAGGCACTTTCGAAGTAACCTTCACGTGGTCCGACACCGACATCTCCTTTGCCGAATGGATAGAGGCTTACGGGAAAGTACCTCTTCCTCCCTACATTCACCGCGATGCAGAAGACAGTGACACAGAACGTTACCAAACGGTCTATGCTCGTCACGACGGCTCCGTAGCTGCCCCCACCGCCGGGCTCCACTTCACTGACGAACTGCTGCATACACTGAACACGAAAGGCATTGAAACCGAGTACGTTACGCTACACGTGGGAGCGGGAACGTTCAAACCTGTCTCTTCCGAAACTATCGGAGACCACTTTATGCACGAGGAGAAAATCATCATCACTGAAGATTTCATCCATAAATTGCTGAAAAACAAGAAGAAACAACTCATTGCTGTAGGGACAACGGTCACGCGCACGCTGGAATCATTGTTCGTTATTGGTGCGAAATTGTACCTCAAATTGGAAAACCCTCTGTTAGTGGAACAATGGGAGACGTACGACAACCCTCACATTCACGAAGTAACTGTGGATCAGTCGTTAACGGCTATCCTCGACTTTTTGAAGCAACACGATACAGACATGCTTCGCGCCAGCACGCGACTAATCATCCTGCCTACCTACAAAAGGCATATTGTAAACGGACTGATCACCAATTTTCATCAGCCCAAAAGCACGCTCTTATTGTTGATTTCCAATTTCTTAGGAGACAATTGGCATCGCATTTACCAGCACGCATTGGAAAGCGACTACCGTTTCTTAAGCTACGGCGACTCCAACTTATATATATAATATTGTCTATTGGCAAATTAACCGCCAATTTTGTCTTTCACCATATTTTCCCAACGCATAAACGAGTTGGATTGTATGTCGTAAAACACATTGTAAAACGTTCTAGCCCAATAGTTTCGGGTACCTATGCCTGCGGGCTTCTTCAGGAATTTTTCGCACAACACGACCTCGTGTGTTGCCGTTTCTACCACAACCACCCAAATAGCGGCGTTTTTTAACCCATAATCAAACGATTCCACCACAAAGGTAAGCGCATATTTCATGGTCTGCGGAAACTGTAATCCAGAAACATACTGGCACATTTGCTCATCCTTGAACACATCTTTAATGCCGATGAATTTCGTCAGCACATCGTTGACTTTCAGCGATTTATTGAGCTTTGTCACCACCGAAAGGTCATACTGCATCACAGGCTTGCGGAAGCTCATACGGATATCGTATTTCTTTTGGTCGTTGAGTATCAGCATATTCCACTCATGGAAATAATGATGCATGATTTCTTGAGTGAAATTGAAACCGTTGCGCGTGAACTTGGCTTGAGAAAAGTTGATTCCCACCCATAGTACCTCCTTGACACTGAGGAAATCTACGAACAAATCTTCATTCATGTACATAACGGGCGGAGGCTAAGGTTCTAATTTACATTTTTCCACTCTGTCTGAAGTCTGCAAAATTCCGTTTGCATATCTTCAGAAAAAACGGCAATCTTATAGGTTTCATCGGCAACATGTTCCGTGCATACGCGATAGCTGTCGCCAAATTTGGCTTGTGCAATGAAATTAACCACTACACTGCTGATTTTGTGCGACTTACGAAAAGCGTCACTCACCGAATCAAATGCCCATTGAATATAATGCGCATTATTCACGTGATGGTTCATATCGATATCCGAATAGAGCACTGACTTAGACTCGGGAAGTACATCTGGGGCCTGAACGGGGCCGATTTTAGGTGGTTTCCGATCGATGGCACTGCGTTCCTGCGGCATAAAACAGCCGTCGAACATGTCCATGCGCTGCGGACGGCCCTGTTCCTTGTCCAAAATAGCCCATATTGTGCTGGCTGCCACCAAAATATTGCCCTCTGCATCTTCCATTTCAAAATCGCGGGGCGAAGTAGCCGCCTCAGATTTCTTCACCCAAGTGCGCAGCAGGACAGGCTCCTGCCATGAAGGTAATCTGTTGATTATCAGCTTAATCTTGGTTATTACCCAGAAGAAGCCTCTATGACGCAATTGTTTCCATCCAGCCCCTAAGATAGTGGCATGCCGGTCGCTCATCTCCTGAATCAGCTGAAACAGCGAAGTGACCGTCAATTGCGCATTATCATCGACAAAATAGGACGGGATGACGAATTTTTCTTCCAAAACAGGCAATGGTTCACTCATTTTTCACACATTTTCTACCACATTCCATCGAAATTCGTCCACAACTCATCACCTAACTTCCACGCACGCTCAACCGCTTCATTACCACACAAATCCGTGAAGTTGGTCAGCACTTGGATGGCCTCTTCATAACGATCTTGTTTGATGAGCTCCATCGCACGCTGCTCAATGACGTAATGCTCTTTGATATACTCTTTTTGCATCGGTTCCCAAACTCGATCAATAAACGGATGCATGTCACCCCAACGTTGCGCGGCAATCGTACCCACGCGGTTGAAAGCCCACCATGCGGCATCTTTGCTGAATCCCGTTATGCGTCCGTCGGTTTTGTAGGTGGACGGAAGATCAGTAACATTCGCATAAATAGGCACATAGATAGAGGATGCGACATTATCGAGAGCAAACCAGCACAATGCGCCAACCTCATCGGGCAACCAACTGCGGCATTGGATGATGGTGGCATAGACGGTGAAATGCACCGCGATGCTACGCTCACCGCGCTCGTTCCAGCCGCCGTTGATGCGATTCAGCATCAGCTCGTCGAGTTTCATGAACGGATTGGCCATAGGCGAGATGATGGTTTTACCATCTTTATCGGTGACTGTCAGAGTTTTACGCATATCGTAAGGAGTGCCTTCATAATAATCCTTGAAGACGCTCATCATCTTTTCCAACGTCACCAAGGTGTCGGGTTTCACGGAAAAGGGGAAGTTTTCGGCATTGGGGTCAAGATGAAGGGATGGAGCTAGCAGGTCGAAGACTCGCCATTCGCGGCGGCGGCAGGCCAGCATGGTGCGGGTCTGCGGGGCGTAAGCGTAAGCGAAGCGGAAGGTCTCTTTGCCGTCCCACCAGCCGTTCTCCTTGGCTAAAGTAAAGACGTTATCTGAAGCCATGAAGTATTCTTTGTCCTTAAGATTGATTTCGCGGATGGTGGAGGCATTGGCATTGACGGCCACGTGGTCGTCGGGTACGCGCTGGGCCGCCCATACGGCACCTATTTTTCCTTTGCCTGGCCCGAGAATTTCGAGATGCCAAACCTCATCCTTGTCGGCAATGGTCAAGCACTCGCCCGCGTCAATCCAACCGTATTTTTTCAGCAGCACGCCAGCCGTTTCAATAGCTTCGCGCGCTGTACAGCAACGTTGGAGTAACAACATGCAAAGTCGCTGACAATCAATGAGTCCACTGTCAGATTTAAGTTCCGGTCGTCCACCGAAAGTCGATTCGCCGATAGCCAATTGCGCCTCATTCACACACGGATATGCAGTGTTGAGGAACTGGTAAGTATGCTCCACCTGCGGAATCTCACCCACCGGAATGTTGTCGTAGCGCAGCATCTGCCCAGGCAACTGCTTCTTCGCCCATTGGCGTTTGTAGAGGGTCTGCGTCGCCCCACGCTCGTAATCCTGCTCGGGAGTCACGTAGATGTTCGTGCGCGAACGGTGACTGTCGTCGGTGTGCGAAGTCATTACCGAACCATCAGCCGAGGCCTTCTTACCCACGGTAATGGACGTGCACTCCATTCCGTCCGACTCGTAATCGACAACACTTTGCGCCGAAACGGACACCGCCCACAAAAATGCTATAACAACAAGAAAATATCTTTTCATATACTTTGAATGTTAACTGTTGGCTACTCTCTAATCACTATTCCCTACTCCCTAAAAACAAACCGCAAAAGTACAAATTATTAGAATATAAAAATACTATCTTTGCCGCTCAAAACTATAGAAATGAAAATTCTCCACACATCGGACTGGCATATCGGGCAGGTGCTCAACTTTCACTACGACAGGCAGGAAGAGCATCAATATTTCTTGGATCAGCTTGGCAAAATCATCGAACGAGAACGGCCGGATGCCCTCATCGTAAGCGGCGACCTCTACGACAAAAATACGCCGAGCAATACCGCTATGCGATTTCTCAACGATAATCTACTCAGAATCTGCGATATAGCCCCTAACATGCCGCTTATCCTTACGGCGGGAAATCACGACAGCAGCTCACGCATTGAGAGCATGTCAGGGGTGTGGAAGCGCGTGAACACCCACTTTGTCGGGGCGGCGGAACGAATCAACGACCAATACCTCATTGACAAGCACATCATCGAAATCCCATGCAAGGGTTGGATTGCTGCAATACCATATATCCCTGATTATCAAAACGATTTATACAACATCGTATTGCATGAGATTCATGAAAAGAACGTCCAAAATCTGCCAGTGATACTGATGGGGCACACCACCATCGGCAATGCCATTTTCACCGCTCACGAAAGCACCACCTTCAACGGTCGGGACATTGTGGGCGGCATCAACAGTATGAGTCTCAACGAGATAGACAACGATTACGACTACTTCGCACTAGGACATATCCATACGCCGCAGACATTAAATAACGACAAAGCTCGCTATTGCGGTAGCCCTGTGCAGCTCAACTTCAAGGAACAGTTCACGCATTCCGTCACGATGGTAAGCATTGAAAATCATGGAGATATGCCAACAATCGAAACCATCGAGCTGGAACCGCTACGGAAATTCTACGTCATACCGTCAAAGCCCATCCCTTTGGAGGAAGCTCTCAACTATTTGGAAAATAATCTTCCTGATAGTCAGGGTTATGTGCAGCTAAATATCCTATCGGCGGAACGATTGCCTTCCGACACGGAAAACCGCATCCGCAACATCCTCGCAAAAGGCGAAAACCTCCTCTATTGCGACTACAAGTGCACCCGCCCGGCCATAGAAGGCGGTAATTCAATCGAAAAGCCCGACTTCAACTTGTCAGAATTCAAGGAAAAGAGTCCTTTGGAAATCGCCGAGCGCTATTTCCGCGACACCAACGGCACGGAAATGGACGACACTCTAAAAGAACTTTTACATTCTGTGATTCAAGAAGTTAGAGAAGGACAATCACGTTGACTTTGATTTTGACTTTAACGGTATAACCTAAAACTTCTCACAAACAATGAGATTCAAAAGATTAGAAATACAAAACATCAACTCCATCGCGGAGGCGGTCATCGATTTTGAGCAGCTGATGCCGCAAGATCAGCACATTTTCATGATTTGGGGACCTTCGGGCGCCGGCAAGAGCACCATCCTTGACGCAATATGCATCGCACTATTCTGCAAAACGCCGCGACTACAAAGCATTGCCGAAAAGAAGGACAACCAATACACGGACCCCGAATTGCGTTTCAGCGACAAAAGCAAAGGTATCGCCATAAACGACCTAAGGCAGTACTTGAAACGCGGCGAAAAAGAGGGAGTCTGCCTGCTGCAATTCGTTGGCAATGACAGTATTACATACACTGCCAAAACTATTTTCTCCATCAACAGAAACGGAAACCTCAACAACACGGAATGGTCGCTAACTTCCGAAAACGGTGTTTGGACGAAAGTAAAAGAGATTGAGCAACAGATTGTTACCGTCACAGGGCTGACCTACGAACAGTTCTGCCGCACCACCCTACTCGCGCAAGGCGAATTCACCAAGTTCATGAAGAGCGACCAAAACGCCAAAGCGGAAATCCTCGAGAAACTCACCGACACCAGCGTTTTCTCCGAACTCGGACGCAAAATTTACGAAAAGTACAACCTTAAAAAGAAAGATTGCGAGAATCTGAGCCGCGAAAACGAGAATATTGTCCAGCTGAATGACGAACAAATCACGAATTATCAAGCGAAAATCGGCATCATCCAAGACGAAAACAAACAATTGGATGAAGCATTAAAGAGCTTAACCCAGAAAGCCGCATGGATTAAACAACTATCTGTTTTTCAAGAAGATGTAAAACATTCCGAACAATTGTGGCAAACGGCGAACACGGCTTTGCTTTCCGAGGAAAACCAACAAACGAGACAGCTGATTGCGCAATGGGAACAGACAGAAACCGAGCGGAACACCCTACTCGAATTGCAAAAATTACGTCAAAACGCCATCGAAACGACACAAACCGAAAAAGAATATCACCTTCAATATCAACAACTTACTTCTGGATACCTTTCCCTGAAAGAGACCCTTACACAAGCGGAAGCCTCAAAAAGGCAACTCCAGGAAAGCCTTGACTCGCAAGCCTACAAGCGTGAAACTTTTGCCAATTCGCAATCACTTTCCGAAAAACTCAAACAATTTGCACAATTTGGACAGAACATTGTCCTAAACAAGGAAAAATTTCAGAAAAACTTGTCGATTCTGAACGCTTCCGAGCTTACTTTAACACAGAAGCAATCGGAAATCAACCAAAAACAAGCTGAAATTGACAAGGTTGGAACTTCATTAAACGAGCTGAAAGAAAAAGCAAAAGCTTTCGATTTAACTCAACTCACTTTGTTACAATCTCAACAAAAAGACCGTCTCCGCGACTTAAACGAGGCGAACAAGTCTGTACAACTCCTTAAGAATCAGCAGAATGAAATCAAGGAACTTAAGAAAAATATCAGTGACAAGCAACATTTGCTAGAGTCTCAGACGACTCAGATGCAACGAGAACAGGAGGATTACACCAAAGCGCAAGTAGAGCAGGAAACCGCCCAACACATCTATGATTCTGCTGCCAAAAGTGTGCACGATTTTGCGAAACAAGTGCGTACCTCCCTTCAAGTTGGCGACATCTGCCCTGTTTGCGGCCAAAAAGTGGTGCAACTACTGACCAACGAAGCTGCGGAAGAAAGCGTCATCAAACTTAAAAATGCGTTGGATGATGCTAAAAAAGCAACCATTTTAGCTAGAAAACAACTAGACGCAACCATTACTAATGTCAAGACAGAAGAGGGCAACGTCAATTCATTGAAAAACGACTTGCAGAATAAATCTCTTAAACAGAAGAACGATTTGGCCGCATTGGAAAAAGTATGCCAGCGACTGCAAATCATCGTCAACGAAACCATCCAAGATCAAATCGACCAACAACTTACTGATAATGAAAAGGTTTTGAAAGATATTGAAGAGAAAATCGCCTTCTCGCGTAATCTCAATCAAGAAATCGAAAAAGCGAATGTGGCAATCGACCATCTGAAAAAGCAACTTGAAGAATTGCACAAATGTCATCATGAAATAGAACTACAAGCAGCCACATTACAACAAGACAACAAGGCCCTGCAGGCACGTTGGGAAGAAGACAAGAAGAAGCAATCGGAGTTGCAAACGGAAATGTCTGGTTTTTTGTCAGTCACTTATCCCAACTGGACTGAGAATCCGACTCAAACGGCTCAGATTTTGACCAACGAGGCTAACATATATGCTAAATCGCAGGAAAAATTGACAAAACTGCAAGAATCAGCAGAAAAATTGCAGAACGAGCAACAACAAATCGAACGCCACCAAGAACAAATACAGTCGTTTTTCGATTGGGCACCTGCTGAAAAACCTCAAACCATCGACCATTTAGCAGAAAAATGGGCAGATTTCGTCACAAAATGCACGGTTTTGTCACAAAATAAGATTATTTTACACACAAACATTGCAAAAAAAGAGTCCACCCTGCAAAGCTATTATTCAGAGCATCCAGATATTCAAGAAGATACCTTAACCCAATTGGCGAGAACTTCTATAGACGCTATCACGCAACTACGTGAGCAACAGACTCTTGCACAGAATCAAGTACAAAACACTCACGGGCAATTCCTAAAAGCGCAGGAAACCTTACAAAAGCATCAAGATTCGAAACCTGATTTCACGGAAGGGGAAGATCTCGCACTAATCGAGACAAGAATCACAGAAAATAACAAAAAAAAGACCGAAAAGTCGCAAAAAATCGGGCAAATTCAACATATTTTGGAAGAAGACGCCCGAAACAAGCAACAATATGCCGACACTTTGCAACAATTGAAACTTCTGCAACAGGAGATGCGACAATGGGAACGGCTCTGCAACGTTTTCGGCGACAGCACCGGCAACAAATTCCGCAAAATTGCGCAAAGCTTCATCCTGCAAAAACTGCTCGACAACACCAACTACTTTCTCAACATGCTCTCCGACCGCTACGAACTGACCGGCGCGGACAAAGAGCTGATGATCTTGGTGAAAGACAAGTACTTAGGTGATGCGCCGCGCCCCGTGGAGATGGTCTCCGGCGGCGAAAGCTTCCTCATCTCCATCGCCCTCGCGCTAGGATTGTCGAATCTCGCGCTACAAGGCATCTCCTCCGACTTCATCTTCATCGACGAAGGTATCAGCCAACTCGACGGCAGTCTCTGTGACAGCGTGGTGAACACCCTACAACAACTACACCATATCGTACACTGTAACATCGGAATAATCAGCCACTTGGACATTCTAGCAGAGAAGATTCCAACGAAAATCTTAGTACAGCCGATAAGCCATGGAACGAGTCAGGTGACAATTCGTAATTCATAATGCATAATGCATAATGCATAATGCACAATGCATAATGGAAAAAAGTTTTTCGCGAAGTGCAACCTTTCGGTTTTCTTGCATCTTAGGGGTTAAAATGTATTTTGTTCAACAAATTAAAATTTTGCAATATGAAGCGTAAAATATTAACAGTCATCATGTCACTTATAACAACGGTCGTGTTTGCGCAGGTGCCTTACCATCAGCGCGTGCTCAATTATGTGCCCGACAGTTGCTATTCTCTATACATCATCAACCTCGACACGATGGCACGAGTGTCAGAGTTGGAAGCCCTCCATCATAACCATGTGCTAAAACCGCTTTACGACAGCCTGAAATTCTCCAAAAAATTCGTTCAAAGCTGGTTGAAGCGCGACAACAAGACGGGCATCGACTTCACCGCTTCGATAGCAGCAGCCAATTCCCGCTATTATTTCATTCCTCTGAACAACGAAAAGAATTTCGAGAAAACGCTACGTTTGTTGGACAAATCCTTCTCCCCATTTGAGACGCTCACACTCTCTAACGGTCAGAAAATCCGTTGTTTGACATTGAATCTAGCAAACGAAATCCCTTACGCGGTGATTTGCACAACGGATGTGGCCTGCATTGTCTCACTCTCGGACCTTTCAGACTACTACACCCAGATTTTATCCTCTTTATCTGATCCTGATTCCTTTGCACCACATATTGACTCGCCAATTCAAATATGGGAACAGCTGAGTAAATCTCAATTTGCCAACAGTGAGACCGCCAAAAACATTGTCGCCCGTGGCATGAACAGCTATACGGCCTACAACCACTTCAGTCCTTTTGTTAAAATCTTTATGGTTTTTGCAGGAAGCAAGTTACCAGCTGACGCTCTCAATACTTTTCAACAACTTAATTTAGAGGTATTTTCCAAAGCGGAAGTCCACCACGACCGTATCACCTCCATCAGCGAATATCGCTATAGTAATGATGGAAAAAATTTATGGAACAATAAAATATTTCGTTATGCCCCTGAAAAACTCGAACGACTGCTCCCATACATGGGCGATTATCCCATATTGTTAGCGACTTGCGCCATGGAAGGTACTGGCGAGATAGCCGCCCCTTATCTTAACGAATTCTCTTCTCTTAGATCTTTGACAAACAATCCTTTTTTCGTTTCACTGAATTACAATGATCTTTCCTTGTATGGCACAATCGTAGAGAATCCTGATTCTGTTCAAGTCGTGCTGGAGAATTACATCACCGCCCACAACCACATTTTGGATTCGCTTTACCAGGATCAAGAAGAGAAGGTCAAGCAGATTGAAACCGGTTTCTCCGAAGAGATGTTGAAAGACGATGATTATACCGATTTCGCACAATATATCAACTCTTTAGAGCCCTTCGACCGCACTATAGATTCCATCGCCAACAGAAGATTTTTATCAGTCAGCCAAAAAGAGGGCTGGACGGTGTATCATCTTATCACCAAGAAAAAAGTGATGGATCATGAGACTTGGGAGTGGGGTTATGGATATGACACCTCTTTCGTGTTGGTCAAGGACGGGCTGCTTTTCTACGCCCAAACCCTCTCCGTTATGGAACAGTTGTCGCATCCGCAAGAGTGGAGGGACACGCCGTTCAAGCAAGAACTACTCTCCCATCCCGCTTACCTGTGGGTATATCCCAATATTTTCATAGGTTCATTATTCGGCGATAGAGCCACATTGCCCGTCAACAACATAACCTGTTATCTCGAAAACAACTCCTTCACTATGAACCTCAACGCTGAACCAGGACTGCAACACGGGGTCATCTACGAGCTGATGAAATTCACCATCAATATCATCACCGAGAGGATAACCGACCGCTACCAGCCCGACGCAGAAATCATAGAAAAAGAAATCTATATAGAAGACGAAAACTAGTACAAAAAGTTATTGTACGGATAAATCTGAATATGCAACTTTTTGATCTCTTCATACAAGAAATCGCGCATTTCGTTGACATTTTCCTTCGTCTTGGCGGATATGAAGAGCGTTTTCGGACCGAGTTTCGCCATCCAGGTGGCTTTCAGCTCGTCTAAGGTGATATTTTCCTTCGTTTTTGGCGTAAGGTCGTCCTCGTCCTTTTCTACCCAAGTGTATTGGTCTATCTTATTGAAAATGATAACGGTAGGTTTTCCACCGCAATCAATTTCGTCCAACGTTTTCTGCACCGTCTGAATCTGCTCCTCGAAGTCGGGGTGACTGATATCAACCACATGCAACAACAGATGCGTCTCGCGGATTTCGTCCAAGGTCGATTTGAACGACTCCACCAGTCCGTGCGGCAATTTGCGGATAAATCCCACCGTGTCAGACAACAAAAATGGAAGATTTTGGAACACCACCTTGCGGACGGTCGTGTCCAACGTGGCGAAGAGTTTGTTTTCTGCAAGCACTTCGGAGTTGCTCAGCAAGTTCATGATGGTGGATTTACCGACATTGGTGTAGCCGACCAGTGCCACACGGACGAACTGTTCGCGATGTCCACGCTGCGTTTTCTTTTGCTTGTCGATTTCCTTCAACCGTTTCTCTAACAACGAGATACGGTCGCGAATAATACGACGGTCTGTTTCAATTTCCTTCTCGCCGGGACCACGCATACCGATACCGCCACGTTGTTTTTCCAAGTGTGTCCACATGCCCGTCAGGCGCGGGAGCAGGTACTTGTACTGCGCCAGCTCAACCTGCGTTTTAGCGTGCGCCGTCTGCGCGTGTTTCGCAAATATGTCTAAGATAAGGTGTGTGCGATCCATCACCTTACATCTTGTAAGTTCCTCAATATTACGCTGTTGTGACGGAGGAAGCTCGTCGTCCACCACCAGCATGTCGATGTCATTTTCGTGAATGTAATCAGCCACCTCGCGTATCTTACCAGAGCCAAAGTAGGTGCGCGTATCGGGGTGCGCAAGATTCTGGATGTACTTCTTGACGCATACGCCGCCGGCGGTCTCCACCAAGAAAGCCAGCTCGTCAAGGTACTCCATTGTCTTCTCTTCCGACACATCAGGGGTGGAAACGGCAATCAGCACGGCCGTTTCGCGGTAATTATCAGGGTATTCTATTGTATTTTGCTTAGCCATTGATACAAATCTCTATTCAGACGGCAAATGTACATAAATTTCGAACACACACAGACAATTGAAATGGTAGAGATGAGATTCAACACATTCCTACATAACCCACGGTGCTCCACCGCGCCCCAAATTCTTCCATTTTTCTCCACAGAAATCCAAATTCGGAGACCATTCACGACCTACATTTTCCATCATACAATTTATAATCCTGATAAACAATCTATTACAATATTATCAACAAACAATCCACAACTCTCAATTTATCAACATTTTATCGTTGATGTTTATTAATGTTAATAACTTTTTCCATATCGTTCCAAACTGATATTCAGAATATTAGAAACCCAGTTTAGAAACAATGGACGAATAAAAACAGAATTATGGAAATAGATTTTATAAAAATTATATTTTTGTCGTCCTAAATTATGGCATAGAAACTTTATGACAACAGGTTACGGATATTGGGAAGTCTCGATAGAGAAAAGTGGACGGTTGAAGCTGCCCACAGGCCTGTTGCGTAAACTTCCGGAAAATGAGCGAAAGACATTCTATGTCACCCACGGTTTTGGCGAATACATCATGTTGTGGTCTGACGATGCCTACCGCAAACAAATGGAATACATGGATTCGCTGGATCGCAACTTGATGCGAGTGAAATTGTATCGCAACGCCTTCCTTCGCAACACCGCGACACTGGAGTGCGATGCACAAAACCGTATCGTCATACCCAAGTCTTTATTGGAAATGTATTCCATTGACAAAGAGTTGGTTATGATAATGGACAACGGGCAAATCGAAATGTGGAACAGCCAGAAATACCACGAGAAGTTCGATATGCTGCCTGCAGATTTCGAAAAACTCAACCAGGATATGCACCTCGGTCACTATTTGTCAGAAAAGGAGGAGTCGAATGGAATATCATAACCCCGTACTCCGCCAACTTTCTGTAGATTACTTAGTGAACGACCCCAATGGCACATACGTAGATGTAACATACGGCGGTGGCGGTCACTCCCGCTGTATTTTAGAGAAATTGAATCAAGGCCGACTCATCGCCTTCGACCAAGATGCCGACGCACAATCGCAATTGATTGAAGACGAAAGATTTACATTCGTCCCATCCAACTTCAAGAACCTCGGACGCTTCTTGAAATATCACCAAGCGTATCCTGTGGATGGCATACTGGCGGACCTCGGCGTCTCCTCTCATCAGTTCGACACGCCCGAGCGCGGATTCTCCTACCGTGAGGACGGCGTATTGGACATGCGCATGAACCGTCAAACAGGGAATTCCGCACAAGACATTATCAATCAATACGATGAAAAAGCCTTGAGCGACATTTTCTACCGCTACGGCGAGCTTCCTGACAGTCGTGCCTTGGCCAGAAGGATTATCAAAACCCGTGAAGATCAACCTATTACCACCACACAACAGCTGGTGGAAGTACTGAGACCGGCTTTGATTCGCGGGAAAGAGAACAAATCACTTTCCAAAATTTTCCAAGCCATTCGCATCGAAGTGAACCAAGAGATGTCGGTTTTGGAATCTTTTCTGGAACAAACCATTGATGCACTGAAAGTTGGTGGTCGGTTGGTCATCATTTCCTACCATTCATTGGAAGACCGCATGGTGAAAAACTTCATGCGTGCGGGCAATCTGAACGGCGAAGTGGAGAAGGATTTCTTCGGCAATCCGCAAACCCCGTTCAAACTTGTCACCAGAAAGGCAATACAGCCTGACAATGAAGAAATCAACATTAACCCCCGCGCCCGCAGTGCCAAACTGCGCGTCGCAGAGAAAATAATACCTGTCAATCATGGAAACCACATCTAGATACAATAGCACTCAGCCCAAAGAGAAGACCAAGTTCGGCCAGTTCTTCTCCAACATCTTCGGAGGCGAAATCCTCGTGAAAGAGAAGATGCGCCCTTGGTATTTCTATTTCTTCTTCGTACTGATTCTGGTTTCCGCATTAGTGCTCAGCGAACAACAAATCAAAGGCAAACAAAAGAAAATCAACGAATTAGAAAATATTTACAAAACCGAAATCACCAAACTGAAGGCCAACAACCAGTTCATCCCATACGAGAAAAACAAAATTCTCATTCAAAGGATGGAGGAAAAAGGATTTATCACAGACGAAAAACAGTGTTTCACGGTGAAGGAGACTCCAAAACCGGTGGAAAAACGTCGTTGGTTCAAAAGAAGAAAGGAGAAGAAGCATGAAAACAAGTAGTAAGAACGAGATTTCCTCCACCACCAAGTGGCGCATAACGCTGGTGTACCTGATCATGGTACTGTTCGGCATCGCTTGTCTGGCGAAAATACTGTACCTCTCCATCGTGGAGCGTACCCTAGCCTTGGGAACTTCTCCAAAATGCATCGACACGACTGTTCCCGGCTATAAAAAAGACACCAACGATACAAGAACTTGTTTCGTGAAGATGAACATGTTACGTCCCGTACGCGGTGAAATTTACGATGACCACGGACGTGTTCTGGTGGCCAACTACACGGTTTTCGAAGTCTCCTTCGACGGTTCTGGATTCGCAAAAGAATATAAAGACACGTTGAAGAGCAATCCCAAAGCATTCGACGAGATTCTCCAACAACTCGCCGACGACTTCTACTATCAGTTCAAAGACCGCTTCCCAAAATACAATGCCGCATATTACTACCAATTTCTCACCACTAATATTGCGGAAAAGACATACAAATGCCTGTTTCCTGTGAAAGACTGGGATGAGAGGTCGTGGGTGACCAGCGTTGACACGTCGTACATCAAGAACCGCCCTTACCTTTACTATTCTCAATATGACAATAAGAAAGAGGGCACAGTGCGGAAAAAACTGCACACGCACTTCAACTTCGTATCCACCAGCGTGCGCATCAACCCCTACGGGGAAATGGCCAAACGGACACTCGGCGTGGAATCGCACGACCGTAAGTACGGCTTGGAGCACACCATGAACGACATTTTGGGCGGTGAACAAGGCAGTAAAAAATACCTCGAAATCAACAAAGCGATGGTACCGTTGCGCGACCGACTTGATCCTGTTGACGGATATAACATTCATACTACCATTAAGTTAGAGATTCAGCATGCAGTACACAACGAACTTTCGAGAAAGCTTTCCGAACTGAACGCTGAATGGGGATGCGCCATCGTGATGGAAACCAAAACCGGTGAAATCAAGGCCATCTCGAACCTCCGCCGCGCCGCTTCTGACGGCTCCTATTACAACGAAAGCATGGAATATGCGCTCAACGCCAAGGTAGAGCCTGGTTCCACGTTCAAAATCGCCTCATTATTAGCATATTTGGAAAAAGTAGGTAACGATACCGCTTGTATTTACCCAATGTTCAACCACACCTTCAAATACCCATTGAAGAACGGAAGTTTCAAATCGTTCCCGAAAAGCGATTCCAAGGTGCACGGCGAAACTTTGGGTACTCCCAGCGAAATCATCCAAAGATCCTCCAATATCGGTATTGCCTCCATGATTTTCCGCGCCTACGGTATCAAGAACTTCCACAACTACCGTAATCAGCTGAAGAAAATGGGCATGTTCGATACGATACACACCCAACTCGGCGACATTCTACCCGCCAAAATCAAAGACGGCACCAACGACTTCAACACCTACTACGCCACTTGCTTCGGCGCAGGCTTCACCATTCCCATCTTGCGCACACTGACCTACTACAACGCCATCGCGAATGATGGAAAAATGATGGCACCTCTGTTCGTACGCTATATCACAGACACTTACGACACTATCCAAACATACGAACCGATAGTGTTGAAAGAGCATTTTGTCTCCGACTCCACCGTCAAATGGGCAAAACAATACCTCGAAAAGGTCGTCTGGGGACCGTACGGGACAGCGCGACGTTATCGTGACAAAAACTGCATGTTCGCTGGTAAAACCGGAACGCGCGACATTTGGGACGAACAAGCAAGAGCTTATCGTACCGACATCAACGCCGTCTCCTTCTGTGGTTACTTCCCGATGGACAAGCCCCAATACACGGTCATTATATATATATATGGTGTGCCTTATCACAGCGACGTTGCCGTAGATGCCTTTGCGCGTATCGCCCGCAGCATCATGAACAGCACCAACTACAGCGCCACAAGAAGCACTGCAGACTTCCCGCTCACGCCGCTTGGAAAAACGGGTCCAATCCAACAAAAGTATTTCAACACCCTGTTGAGCGGATTAGGCTATGACACAGTAGCTTACGAAGCAAATATACCTTACATGCGTGTAGAAACTACCGATACAAACCGTCATGTCTCGTCTAAAACATTACCTCTGAACACCTACCAAAAAATGCCCGACGTACGCGGCATGGTAGCCTCTGACGCTGTCACCGAACTCATCCGCGCCGGCTACAACCCCCGCATCATCGGACACGGCCGCGTGAAAAGCCAAGTACTCGACAACTCTTCTGGAATCGTGAAACTCTATCTGGAATGAACTTTAAACTGAGATCATAGACTTAAACTTAGACTTAGAACTTAGACATAAACTTAGACATAGACTAATCCCTATTCCCTACTCCCTACTCCCTTAAACTCTAAACCATAAACCTCAAACCCAAAACCTACAAAAAGACAATGAAACTGAATATACTCCTAAAGGCTTTACGCTCTTACGAGTTGGCAGGAACTCCGGAAATAGACATCACGGAGATCCTGTTCGATTCGCGTGCGGTATCCTCTCAGCCAGAAGGATCTTCGCAACTCTATGTGGCACAGCGCGGTACACAAACCGACGGACACAAGTACATTCCCAACGCCATCACACAGGGATGCCGCGTCGTGGTTTGCGAAACATTGCCGGAAACCCTTGACGAAAAGGTTTGCTACATCAAAGTGGCAGACAGCTCCATCGCATTAGGAATGCTTGCAGATGCTTTCTACGACCATCCGAGCCGCAAGCTGAAATTGACAGGTATCACTGGCACAAATGGCAAGACCACCACAGTGACATTGCTGCATCGTCTGTTTATGTCCGCAGGCTATCACACAGGACTTATCTCCACGATAGTCAACAAGATAGATGACGAAGAGATCCCTACAAACCACACCACACCCGATGCAGTGGAACTGAACCGCCTGCTTGCCCGAATGGTGGAAAGAGGTTGCCAGTACTGCTTCATGGAGGTGAGTTCGCACGCTCTTTGTCAACACCGCGTGACGGGATTGAAGTTCACCGGAGCCCTATTCAGCAACATCACCCACGACCATTTGGACTTCCACAAAACCTTCGCCAATTACATTGCCGCGAAGAAATCTTTCTTCGACAAACTTCCCAAAACGGCCTTTGCACTGACCAATATTGATGACAAAAACGGTCGCGTGATGGTGCAGAACACAAAAGCTTCCATCCACACTTACAGTCTGCGGACGGCGGCCGACTTCAAGGGCATTGTGATGGAAAATGCCTTCACGGGCCTGCACATGCGTATCAACAACCGCGAGGTCTATTTCAAACTTTGCGGTCAGTTCAACGCCTATAACTTACTGGCTATCTGCGGAGCAGCTGTGCTACTCGGCATGGAAATGGACGAAGTGCTCATGAAAATGAGCATGTTGGAAAGTGCTTCGGGACGTTTCCAGATGCTGCATAATGCAGACGGCGGCACCGCGATTGTCGATTATGCGCACACCCCTGACGCGTTGGAAAACGTGCTGAAAACCATCCGGGACATTTCAGGGAAAGATGCGGAAGTCATCACCGTGGTGGGCTGCGGTGGCGACCGCGACGCGCTGAAACGTCCTGAAATGGCGGCTATTGCGTGCAAATACAGTTCCAAAGTAATCCTCACCTCTGACAACCCGCGCACGGAAGACCCGCAAGCTATCCTGAACGACATGATTCAAGGAGTTCCCACCAGCAAGTCCAAAAATGTGCTGGTCATCGAGAATCGTCATGAGGCCATCAAAACGGGCTGTATGTTTCTGCAAACTGGCGGCGTGCTCCTGGTGGCAGGCAAAGGCCACGAAACCTATCAGGAAATTAACCACGTCAAACATCATTTTGATGACACAGAAGAATTAAAGAAATGTTTTAATATCCAATAAATCAAAATATTATGCTATACTATCTCTTTTCTTGGTTACATCGAATCGGATACCCTGGAACACGAATTTTCCAATATATTTCGTTCAGGTCCGCCAGCGCATTTGTCCTGGCCCTGGTCATCGCCATTTTCTTCGGAAAACCGTTCATTTATTTCTTGAAAAAGAAACAAATTGGTGAAAGCATACGTGATTTAGGGTTGGCTGGACAAAATGAAAAGGCCGGCACCCCAACAATGGGCGGAATCATCATCATCGCCGCCATACTGATCCCCGTCCTGCTACTTTGTCAGCTGCATAATATTTACGTTATCTTGATGATTTTCACCACTTTATGGTTAGGATTACTAGGAGGAAGCGATGACTACATCAAAGTGTTCAAAAAGAACAAGGAAGGGCTATCCCCACGCAAGAAACTGATTGGTCAGATCTTGCTGGGTTTGGTCGTCGGTTCCGTCATGTATTTCCATCCCGACGCCGTGATTTGTGAAAAGAGCGTGCAAAAGCAAGAGATAACAAAAGTGTCGGCCACAGAACTGTTACAAGTAGAAAATCAGGAAAATGTACATACGCCAAGACTCTTTGACGAACCGCACCACTCGTCCAAAACGACCATTCCGTTCTTTAAAAACCACGAACTCGACTACTCCGCGCTGACCAGATGGTTAGGCGATAAAACGGGCAAATGGTCATTCCTGTTTTTCATCCCTATCATTGTGTTCATCATCGCGGCGGTATCCAACGGCGCAAATCTCACCGACGGATTGGATGGATTGGCCACGGGCACCACAGCACCCATAGCGGTAGGTATCGCATTGCTTGCCTACGTGTCTGGCAACGTCATCTTCGCTTCCTACCTGAACATCATGTACATACCCAATATCGGGGAACTAGTGATCTTCATGTCCGCCGTCATTGGAGCCTGCATCGGCTTCTATTGGTGGAATTGTTATCCCGCGCAGGTGTTCATGGGCGACACCGGCAGCCTCACCCTCGGCGGCATCGTGGCCGTCTCGTGCATCATCATCCGCAAAGAATTGCTCATTCCTATTCTCTGTGGTATCTATTTGGCTCAGTCCATTTCCGTCATCATGCAAGTTTCCTACTTCAAATACACCAAGAAAAAATACGGTGAAGGCCGCCGCATTTTCCTGATGGCCCCTCTTCACCATCATTACCAGAAAAAAGGCCTCCACGAATCGAAAATCGTGCAACGCTTCATCGTCGTGAGCATGCTCCTCGCCGTACTAACCTTGGTAACCCTGAAGATACGGTAACATCGAACTCAACTATTCCCTACTCCTTTACTCTCTACTCCCTAAACCCTAAACCATAAACCATAAACCCTAAACCTTAAACCTAAAACCATAAACCTAAAACCATAAACCTAAAACCATAAACCTAAAACCATAAACCTAAAACC
>CAMKLG010000028.1 GCA_946413585.1 uncultured Bacteroidales bacterium | reverse complement strand
TCTTCACCAGCGGTGACTATACCTATAGTCACGCGGATGCGCACGGCTGCACGCAAGTGGATACCTTGCACCTCACCATCAACCATCCCACCTACGGCGACACCACTGCCGTCGCCTGCGAAAGCTTCACCTGGCATGGCACCACCTACACCGAATCCGGCGATTATCCGTCCTCTACGTCCTATCTCACCAACTCCGCCGGCTGCGACAGCATCGTCACCTTGTACCTCACCATCAACCACATCGAAAACTCAGCGTTTACCATCGAAACATCCGACAGTTGCTATGAGTGGAACGGACAATTCTATTGCAGCTCAGGTGATTATGAGCAGACGCTGACTGCCATAACAGGCTGCGACAGTGTGGTGACGCTGCACTTGACCACGAGCGTGGGTGTGGAAGATCATGAATGGGAAACCCATGTTTATCTTGCTCCTAATCCAGCTCGGCAAGTTACCCGCATTATAGGGTTGAGGGAACAGCCTGATTTCGTGGAAATTCTTGATTTGAGTGGACGGCTGGTGAAGAGATTCAAAAGTACGGACCTTGAGGTTTCGACATTGGCTACGGGTGCCTATCTCGTGAAAATTCACACTTCACACGGCATCATTAACCGTAAATTGATCAAACAATAGAGATGTCGCGGCGCATCATCTCTACAAGGCAATTTCATTTTTTTGTGTGTATTCGAAATTTATGTACTTTTGCCGTTTGATTTAAAACAAAGTTCTTATCAACGTTATTATATGAAAAGGAAATTACATGTACCGCTGATAATCAACACGTTAATAGGAATAGTAGGGGGCATTCAGACTATACGGTTGCGTCGTGCGTCACAACATCCGCGATTGGCATCGGAGCGGACTTTGCGTGATATCCTCAAAATCAGCAAGGCTACGTTTTACGGTCGGCAGCATCATTTTGAGCAGATGCTTGCCGCACCCACCGACGAAGAACTTTTCGATTTGTACCAGCATTTAGTGCCTGCTAACGATTACGAGGCGTTGCGCCCCCTTGTGGAGAGACACAAAAATGGTGAACGCAATGTGCTGTTCCCGGGAAGCCCGTTTATGTATGCAACCACCTCAGGGACAACTTCCCAGCCCAAGTGGATTCCCATGACCCACAAATACCTCAAAGATGTATATGGTAAAATGTCCCATGTGTGGATTTGGAACTTTATCAAACACAGAAAGTTGGCACTGGCTGGGCACATCTTCCCCATTGTGGGCAAGGAATGTGAAGGTTATGCGCCAGACGGCACACTGTACGGTTCCGTGAGCGGGGTGTTGGTGCGAGACATTCCTCGCATCATTAAACGGCGTTATACTGCGCCGGCCAGCGTGATGTCCATCGATGACTATGCCGCCCGCAACTACACACTCATGCGGCTCGCCATCCAATATTGGGACGTCACCCTTTGGGCTACCGCGAACCCCTCAACCATTCTGGAATTGCAACGTACTGTGGACGAGAATCTGGACATGCTGATCGAGGATATTGAACATGGTACTTTGACTGACAAGTATAGTATTCCCGACACCATTCGGGAAGAATTACGTGATTATATGCGCCCGCGTCCCGAACGCGCCGCCGAACTACGAAAGCTCCGCGATGAGAACGGCGGTCATATTCTCCCTAAACAGTATTGGCCGGAACTGCAGATTCTGAGTACTTGGAAATGCGGCAACACCAAAGTCTATATGGACAAGTATCTGAATTATTTCAATCTGGAAAAAACGTTCTATCAGGAACTTGGATATATTGCGACGGAATGTCGTTTTGGCTTTGCCCTCGACGATAGCAACGAGTCGGTCATGTTCCCGCATCTGCATTATTACGAATTTGTGGCAGAGGAAGAATTGGATTCGCCGCAGAAGCATTTCCTCCAGTTGGACGAATTGCAACAAGGACAACGCTATTGCGCGTATGTCACGACCTATGCGGGACTTTTCCGCTACAACATGAACGATCTCATCGAGGTGGGCGGAATGTATGAAAACACCCCGACTATCCACATGGTGAGTAAGGTGAACGGCATCGTGTCGCTCACTGGTGAGAAATTGTACGAACCTCAGTTTATTGAGGCAGTGCGCCAGACGGAGCAAGAATTGGGCATCAAAACGCTTTTCTATGTGGGCTTTGCTGATATTGAGGAGTCTCTGTATCATTTCTATTTCGAGTTTGAAGATCCGGAAACCCCGCAGTCCACGGCGGATTTGTTTGGGCGTGTCGTGGATCAGAAGTTGAGAGAAATCAATGTGGAGTATGAGTCAAAGCGGGCTAGCTTCCGCTTGAAAGATCCTGTGGCTCACCGTCTTATCAATAACGCCTATTCCCGTTTCAAAGCGGCTTGCTTGGAGGAGGGGATGCGTGACGGCCAGTTCAAGTTCAACCAATTGATGCAGGACGAGAATCGTCGTGGCAAGTTTCAAGTGCTGGTCATCGGCGACATTTTGTCAGAGATGCGCAGTAATGTCATCAATCGCCGTATCGAACGTGCCGACCGAAAGAAAGCCCGTGGCAAACGTTGGGAAGAACGCCGTAAAAGGATTGCCGCCCGCCGTGCCAAAAAACGCGGAAAATAAAGGTTATCGCTTATTTAGGGCATAATGCAGGCAGGGGTGTGAACCCCTGCGTTTTGTATGTATGTTTGTCAATATCACACCATCGACAGCAACATGAAAATGCCAATCCCCAAATAATTTCCGACCGCATAGCCGAGCAATCCGATGGCGATGCCCGGAAGGACAATGTCCTTGTTGTGCAGAACCGCGGAGACCATCGGTACAAATGGTGGGGAGTTGATCAGTGCAATGGAGGCGGCCAGGGTCAGGTCACCGTCAATTTTGAAAAGACGTGCAAACAGGATTTGCAGCACCAATGAGCCAAACACCGCGAAGGCTATATAATATAATATGAACAGGTACTTTGAAAACTCGAGGTCGTGGACGTTCACCATCGTGGCCACCGCCAGACAGAATACGTACACAAAGTAGAGTCCCACATCAAAGGTGCCTTCCAATCTTTTCGCTGGTTTCCAGAAAGATAGGAGCAAGGAAAGGGTGGTGAGGGTGATGATGATGATCGCCGTGGTGTTCTCTAATGGGAGTATCAGCGACAATCCGTAGGAGACCGCCACGAGCGCGACGGCGACCCCGATGCCGATGGCGCGGTTTCCGGCCTTCCGCAAGAATGAACTGCTGCCAGAGACTGTTTCTGTTTCGGAGGCCGTCTCCGTTTCCTCCGAAAGGGTGGGGGACTGCTCTTTCAAAGGGAAGCAAAATCGGACTATGATTCTACCGGCGAAAACAATGAAAATCAGATAGATGCCTGTGACCACGAGGTCGTAGCCGGAAACCATCAGAAAGAGGTGCTGCGGCAGGTTCACCGCTTTGGCCACAGGAGCGAAGTTGGGGATGCCGCCGGTGTAGATGCCGGTCATCGCCGCACTCACCCGCGCGAAATCCTCCGTGGTGAGATCCGCCTTTATCGCCTGCCCGCGGAAAAGGAAGAATCCGGCGATGGTGACCATCAGAATGCTGACCAGCCCGACCATGAAAGACTTGAGCACCGTTTTCGCCGACCAATTGCGGAAATCGCAGCCCAGCAACATCAGCGGGATAGAAATCAGCACCACCACGTTGGAAACGTTGCTGCAAACGCCCAACGACTTCTCTCCCATGATGCCGATGTTGCCGACAATCAGTCCGATAATGTAAAGGACGACCATCGGCGAAATCTTCTCGATAATGGGCCACTTTCTGGCAGCGAGAACAACTAGGAGGGGGACGATGAAGAGGTACAGGATGGTGATAAGGACCATTTTTTTTCGGGGGTGATTAATTTGGGGGCAAAAGTACGAATTTTTTCGATGAAAGGATAAGATGATTCGATGATAAGATGATGAAAGGATAAGATGATTCGATGATAAGATGATTCGATGAAGTGTTGTAAACAATAGATGGTTGGCAATTTGTTTTGAATTCGAAGAGACTAAGATAAAATAAGTGTTACCGTTGCATTGTAATCAATAATAAAATATTTTTGAAATGAAAACATATTCCTTTGAAAATCTGAATGTTTGGAAAGAATCAAGAAAACTGGTTTTAATGGTCTATCAGTTGCAAAACAATTTTCCCTCATACGAGAAGTATGGGTTAGGAAACCAAATAAGAAGAGCAGTGGTTTCCGTTTCTTCAAATATCGTAGAAGGAAATTATAGGCTGTCCCTTCAAGAGCAAATACGCTTTATTGAGATTTCTTTCGCATCACTGATGGAAGTGTACTGTCAGTTAGTTCTTGCTTTTGATTTAAAGTACATAGACGAAACCCAGTTAAGTGAATGTAAAACAATCATTGACAAAATTCGTCATATGCTTATGACAATGGCATTTCGCAAGAAAGAACAGTTGACAGCACAATCAAATAACAAAAAGTGACATTTTGTCATGTTGTTTCGTCACTTCATCGTATCATCATCTCATCATCGAGTCATCCAATCATCGAATCCTCTTATACTCCAACTCTGGCACGGAATTTGCATAATTCGCCGCCGTCAACAAAAGACAATTATTAACTTAAAAGTATAAACAATATGAAAAGTATCAAACCTTTAGCAGACAGAGTTTTAGTGAAACCTGCAGAAGCTGAACAGAAAACCGCCGGTGGCATCATCATCCCCGACACCGCCAAGGAAAAACCCCAACAAGGCACTGTCATCGCAGTCGGTCCCGGCAAAAAGGACGAACCCATGACCGTCAAGGTAAAGGACACCGTGCTCTACGGCAAATACTCCGGCACCGAAATCCAACTCGACGGAGAAACCTATCTCATCATGAAAGAAAGCGACATCTACGCGATCTGCAAATAGTTAGTAGTTAGTGGTTAGCAGTTGATCTGATCACTGTTCACTAATCACTGCTCACCATAAACCTTAAACATTAAACCTTAAACTTTAAACTAAACAACAATGGCAAAAGACATTAAATATAACTGGGAAGCCCGCGAGGGTCTGAAAAAAGGTGTTGACGCATTGGCCAACGCCGTGAAAGTGACACTGGGACCGAAAGGCCGCAACGTGATCATCGACAAGAAGTTCGGTGCACCGCAAATCACCAAGGACGGTGTGACGGTCGCCAAGGAAATCGAACTGCAAGAACCCATCGAGAACATGGGCGCGCAGATGGTGAAGGAGGTTGCCTCCAAAACCAACGACCAAGCTGGTGACGGTACCACCACCGCTACCGTACTCGCACAAGCCATCTTCAACACCGGCCTTAAGAACGTGACCGCCGGCGCCAACCCGATGGACCTCAAACGCGGTATCGACAAAGCCGTTGCAACGGTTGTCGAGAACCTCAAAGCTCAATCTGTGGAAATCAACGACAGTCACGAGAAAATCGAACAAGTCGCTACCATCTCCGCAAACAACGATTCTGCAGTAGGTAAAGTGATTGCCGAAGCTATGCAGAAAGTCAAAAAAGAGGGCGTGATCACCATCGAAGAGGCCAAAGGCACCGACACTTACGTGAAGGTTGTCGAGGGTATGCAGTTCGACAGAGGCTACATCTCTCCTTACTTCGTGACCGACACCGAGAAGATGGAAGCCGTGTATGACACTCCTTACATCCTCATCTATGACAAGAAAATCAGCAATATGAAGGAATTCCTCCCGATTTTGGAGAAGGTTGTCCAAACGGGCCGTCCTATGCTGATTATCTCCGAAGACGTTGACAGTGAGGCTCTTGCAACGCTCGTTGTGAACCGTCTGCGTGGTGGTTTGAAGATTGTGGCCGTCAAGGCTCCTGGCTTCGGCGACAGAAGAAAAGAGATGTTGGAAGACATCGCCATCCTGACGGGTGGTACGGTGATTTCCGAGGAAAAAGGCTACAAACTGGAAGATGCCACCCTCGAAATGCTTGGCACGGCTGAAAAAATCACCGTTGACAAGGAGAATACGACTATCGTCAGCGGCAAGGGCGACAAGAAAGCCATCGACGCTCGTATCGCCATGATCAAATCCCAAATCGAGAAGACCACTTCCGACTACGATCGTGAGAAACTGCAAGAGCGTCTTGCCAAAATGGCAGGCGGCGTGGCAGTCATCTACGTTGGTGCCGCTTCCGAAGTGGAGATGAAGGAAAAGAAAGACCGTTTCGACGACGCTTTGCACGCAACCCGCGCTGCTATCGAAGAGGGTATCATCCCTGGCGGCGGTGTGGCTTACATCCGCAGCATCGCAGCTATGAAGGGTCTGAAGGGCGACAACGAAGACCAACAAATCGGTATCGACATCGTGCGCCGCGCTTTGGAAGAACCTCTCCGTCAAATCGCCGCAAACGCAGGTAAGGAAGGTTCCGTGATCGTGAACGCTGTGGCCAAGGGCAAAGGCGACTACGGTTACAACGCCCGCATCGATGAGTACCAGCACATGATCGAGGCTGGTGTCATCGACCCGACCAAGGTTTCCCGTGTGGCTCTCGAAAACGCAGCGTCCATCGCTGGTATGCTGCTGACCACCGAGTGCGTGCTCGCCGAAATCAAGGAGGAAACTCCGGCAATGCCTGCTGCTGGCATGAACCCCGGCATGGGCGGAATGTACTAACAGTTAGTAATTAGCAGTTAGTAGTGAGTAGTTATAGGGGAGTCGTTTTGGCTCCCCTTTGTTGTTTTAAACGATGAAGGGGCGATGAAAAAAGGTGAAAAACGATGAAAGGCAGTAATTCGATGAGATTTTTTGTTTCTACGTGTGTGTTGAAAAAAAGTGTATTTTTTCCAATGTAAAAGACAGAGAGGGACCTCTAATTATTTCTTCCTGACTAACAGCTGATTACGAACCAAAATTCACTAAAATCGGCACCCGAAATTCCCGTTTGAGCCAATTCGCCACAAATGAACTTTTTATGACAAAAATCTTTCGCAACCCATTGTCATTCAAAGAATTATTTGTATATTTGCAACGAATTTGAATGAGCAATGAATCAGACCAAACCAACATACAAACAGCCTGGAGGAGAACAACCTGATCTTGCATGAGGGCACCATGATAGACGGGAGCTTCGTGGAGGCACTGCGCCAGCACAACACACGCGAAGAGAACAAAATAATCAAGGAAGACAGGGGTGAGGATTTGCTCGCGGACAGTGCCTACATCGGCAAAGGGGTGAAGAGGGTGATGCGGAAGTTCGGGATGAAGGACAAGGTGATCAAGCGGAACACCAGAGGCAAGAAAATCAGCAAATGGCAGGAGACCATCAACAGGAAGAACTCAAAACTGCGCGTGAGGGTCGAACATGTATTCGGGTTCATGGAAGAGTGCCTTCACGGAATGTACAGCCGAGTGGTTGGTTTTGCGCGGAACGCAGCCTTCAATACCCTGACGAACCTTGTCTATAACCTGTGCCGGTACGAGCAAGTCATGCGACTCGGAATGAATTAAACATAATAGCTAATTGATAATCAGAAACATATTACCCCCCTAAAAAGAAGAAAAAATCAAAAAACAGACCGAACTAAAAGAATATTATGTAAATTTGTAGCGTCATATTTTCAGATTTTGTTCAACGGACCTCGCATGGTCTGGAGATGTGGCGCGAAAATGGTAAAAATAGAGATCCCCTAAATTTTATAGCAATATGAAAAGAATTTTCACAATCCTGATCCTCAGCTGTTTGTTGGTGTCGAGTTTGTTCGCCCAGTCCGCGATAGTGCCGGTGGGCGGCGACGCGCAAGGCAACGGCGGCAGCGTGAGCTACACCGTCGGACAGTTGGCGGTGGAGAGCGCCGCCAACAGCAACGGCTCCATTTCCGTTGTGGAAGGTGTGCAACAACCTTACGAAATCATGATCGTGGGTGTGGACGACTACCCGCAGATTGCCCTCAACGCCGTGGTCTATCCCAACCCCACGGAGAACATCGCGCAGCTGCAACTCAACGGCTTCGAGATTCCCGCTGACGGCCTCCGCGCCACCCTCTACGATGGCAACGGCAAACGATTGCAGACCGTCACCGTCACCGACGACCTCACCACGCTCCAAATCGGCCAATACGCCAAGGGAACCTATTATCTGGAGGTGCGGGACGGAAAACGTACGCTGAAAACGTTCAAAATAGTTAGAAGTTAGCAGTTAGTGGTTAGCAGTTAAAGAGGCCGTCTCGGTCTTAGCGCCATTCCAAGAGGGCTGCAGGCCCGACACGTGTCAACCTAGGGTGAGCGTTAGCGAGCCCTAGGATTCCAAAAAGGGCTGAAAGCTCGACCTATGTCAACCCAGGGTAAACGAAGTGAGCCCTGGGATTCCGGGGTGAGCGTTAGCGAGCCCTAGGACATCCAGAACAATAGTAATCACCAAAACATAAATAGTATGAAGAAACTAACAACAATCATCATAACGCTCCTCTGCGCCGTCACCCTCTTCGCGCAGGCACCGGAGAAATTCACCTACCAGGCGGTAGTGCGCAACGCCAATAACAGTCTGGTGGCCAACGCGCAGGTGGGCGTGCGCGTGAGCATCCTGCAAGGGAGCGCCAGCGGCAGCGCGGTGTATGTGGAGACGCATACGGCCACCACGAACGCCAACGGGCTGGTGACCCTCAGCATCGGCGGCGGCAACGTGCAGCAGGGCACCTTCGCCAACATCAACTAGGCGAACGGTCCCTTCTTCCTGAAGACCGAGACCGACCCGAACGGCGGCAGCAACTACACCGTCACCACCACCCAGTAACTGCTGAGCGTGCCGTATGCCCTGTACGCGAAAACGGCCGAAAACGGGTTCAGCGGGGATTACAACGACCTAATAAACACACTGGAAATCCCCTCCGTGCCCGACAGTGTGAGCGCTTTCACGAACGATGCGGGATACATCACAGATGTCCAGCTGGCGGCATTATTGGCTGCCCTGAACAACCGCATTGACAGTCTGCAAATGCTGCTCAATATAGTTGCTCCTGGTGTAGATGTCATGTCTTGTCCCGAAGCCCCAACTGTGACCGATTTCGATGGAAATGTCTATCAGACCGTGAAAATCGGCAACCAGTGCTGGATGCGGGAGAATATGCGGACTACGCATTATGCGGATGGGACGCCCATTACTGGAGACTTCTACGTACCAACTGGACCGCAAGAATACGGGTATCTATACAAATGGTCGACCGTGATGAATGGTATGCCAAGCTCCGCATTGAATCCTTCAGGAGTAACTGGTATTTGTCCTACAGGCTGGCATGTGCCGAGCGATGCGGAGTGGACACAGTTGACAGACTATGTATCTGGGCAACCAGAATATGTGTGCGGAGACAATCCGCAGAATATTGCCCGTGCTTTAGCTTCACAAACAAATTGGAACACAGGTACTACGGCATGTGGTCCTGGGTATGACATGAGTTTAAACAACGCCACCGGTTTCACAGCGTTACCTGCAGGCGACTACTACCCGGGCGGCATCCACGACATTGGCGCCAACACCTACTTTTGGACTGCTACGGAGTTTTCATCCAGTAGTGCTTGGATTCGGTGGTTAGGTTCTCATACCTCCAATGTGCCCCGCGAAGACTACAATAAGGGTAACGGTTTTTCCATCCGCTGCGTGCGAAACTGATCAATGTAGAATGAAGAATGAACAATATGGGGAGTCGTTGCGGCTCCCCTTTGTCATTTTAAAATGTTAAAATTTCAAAACACCATTGCGTTGTCCTGAAAATTCCATATCTTCGCGCTGTCATTTTTAGAGATAATAACACTATGAAGAAGACATGTTTGTTGTGCTTGTTTACGGCATTCGTTATATTCGGATTCGCGCAAAAGGCGGTCAATTCCGGGAAAGTGTCCGGATATTTGGCCGCGATGGTCACCCAATATGTCGATAGCGATAGGGGAGAGGCGGTCGCTCCCAAGAGCGTCAAAGCCTTGGTGTCGCTGACGCAAACCTGCGATTCCGGTGCCTTTTTCGCCCGTCACGGTTGCCGGCTCATTGACAACGTGGGTCGTATCTACATTGTGGATATTCCGCTGAATGCTGTCGCAGCCCTTTCGTTCAACGACACGATTGAGCGCATTGAGGCCGAGCGGATGCCCCGTCCCGCGATGGACGTGACCCCGCAGCAGGTGAACGCCACGGACATCTACGCAGGGCTGAACCTTCCGCAGGCCTACACAGGCGCGGGGGTGGCCGCCGGTGTGTTCGACTGCTATTACGACTTCACCCATCCGGCCTTCCAGGATGCCAATGGTGATCTGCGGGTGCAGTACTATTATGATTTTCACTGGCCCAACGCCGACGGCACCTTCGGTCATGCGCTGGAGACCGTCGCGGAGATTGCCGCCTACGAGCATTCGCAGAACACCCGTAACGGCATCCACGGCACACACGTGATGGGCATCATGGCGGGTTCGGCCGTGGAGGGACAGTACCAGGGCATGGCACCCGAAGCCGACATCTACGTGGCGGATTTTAACTCCGACCGCGACCAGTTCGAGAATCCCGACGAGAACACGTCTGCCACCGCCGTGCTGGGCTTCAAGTACATTTTCGACCGCGCTGCGGCTGACGGAAAACCCTGCGTCATTAACTTCAGCAGTTGCGAGAGCATTACCCTCACTACGCAGCGACAGCTGGAGGGCGAGGCTTTGCAACAGCTCACCGGTCCAGGGCGCATTATCGTGGCCGGTGCGGGCAACGACGGCTTCCGCTCTGGCTACTTCGAAAAGGGAGCTGCTGATTATCAGGCAGGTACGGGCATCATCAACGGCATTTCCAGCGGACAGATTATTGACATCGACCTTGTGACCGCCGGCAATCAGCTGGTCCGTTTCGATTTCTTCGGCTTCCAGCTTACGGGAGGAGGTATTGAAGGGACTATCAGTTTCAATACCAGTGACATAAGTCCAACGGAAGTGAGCCATTTCATCGCCAACGTGAGCATGGGATTGGTGCAGTTGGATGTCAGCGTCAGTCCGTATCAGGATCCGCGCGGAACGGTCTATCACATCCAGGGCACCATGCCACACCTGGCCTACCTGCTCCTTTGCGGCGCGTCGGTGCTGCTCACCAGCGACAACCCTGCGTGGATGTACAGCGACATCAGCTTCAGCCCTTTCAGCAACGTCACCGCTGTGCCGCAATACTGTTTCGCGCAGAGCGGCTATTCGGTCTCTTGGCCGGCCACGCTCCCCGGTGTCATCGCGGTGGGCGCAACTGGTTATAAACCCACGTTTACGAACATCGCCGGGCAAACCAACACCGACATGGAGGATTTTGCGCCCGCCCAAATTGGTCAGATCACCACTTTCTCTTCCTGCGGCCCCACGTTCGACGGGCGTGTGAAACCCGATGTGGTGGCTCCGGGACTGAATATCAGTGCTGCCTACAACAGTTACTATGCTGATTTTGAGACGATTCAGAAAAATTTGACTCATACAGTGCAGGTGGGCAACAAGAACTATTACTACCTGGCCGAGTCGGGTACGTCGATGGCATCGCCGGTGGTGGCTGGCATTATCGCGCTGTGGCTGCAGGCTAAACCCGACCTGACTCCTGAGCAGGCACTGGAGGTCATTAGCCAGACCTGCACGCACCCCGACAACACGATGACTTATCCCAACAACACTTACGGCTATGGGCAGATTGACGCGTACAACGGGCTGTTGCACGTGCTAGATCTTCCCGACCTTATTCCTGATTTCAGCGACCATCAGCCGCAAGGTGTCACGTTTCGTTTAGAGAACAAGACCCTGTATGCCGATTTTAGCGATGCGCATCCGAAACACATTGAGTTCCGGATTTATACGCTCAACGGCAGTTTGGTCAAGAGCGCCAGGGGCAAGGATCACGTCAACCTTTCGGATCTGAAAGACGGTGCTTACGCCGTGCAGCTGATTACGGACAGTCCGCGGACGACAGGTTCCACGCTAATTCGGTTGTAGATTGTCTGTCCATATAACGCAAAAAATCCTATTTTTGCAGCTTCATTATGGCAAAGAAAATCAATCTTAAAGAGAAGTACCGCGAGTTCAAGGCGTGGCAGAAGCGTCCGCGCGAGATTGCCCCGAATACGGAGGATGAGCACGAGTGTCTCAACTGTCATGATCATTACACAGGCAAATTCTGTCCCCGCTGTGGTCAGCCAGCCACTACCGACCGTTTCTCCATGAAGGTGGCGGTAGAGAACTTTGTGGACGCATACGGAATGGGTGAGCGCGGCATGTTCCGTACCATCCGCGATCTCCTTTTGCGCCCTGGTTACCTGATTCTCGACTATCTCCGCGGCATGAGGGTCTCCAATTACGCGCCATTCAAGATGTTTTTCCTGCTCACCGCAATCTCTCTGCTCGTGACCCACGGCGTTAACATCAAAGGAAAGGTTCTTGCCAACGATGACGATTCGGAGTCTTCTGCGCAGGTGTCGCAGGCAGATCCTGAGAGGACGGACGATGCTGCCACCGTAACCATGGAAGGATCGCAAACGGACGAGGAGCTGGAGTCTCTCTCCGACCGCACGGCAACGATTGTCAATGGTATTATCGATAAGATTGATAACTTCCGTAAACGTTCCCCCAGTATATTAATGCTGTTGCTGCTGTTGTTCATTTCCGGTCACTTGTACATCTTCTTCCGGCACAGCCCAAACATCCCCGACCTGCGCTATTCCGAGTTTCTGGTTTCGATGGTTTATATCACCAATATGTACACCATTTACTCTATTGTATTCGATTTCTTTTGCCTGGAATTACTATCTTCGTACTCCATACTCCTTACGCTGATCCCCCTCAAGCAGCTGAGCGGCTACAGTTGGTGGCGCACTACCTTGAAAGCCGTCGTCTCTGCCGCGACCATGTTCACGCTGGCCGTTTTGCTTCTCGTGCTTGTGGTGTTTATTATTGCCATGTACGTGAAAAAGTTCGGATGATAAAGAATTAAAACAACTTCCAAAAAGGGCTGAAAGCCCGACCTATGCCAGCCTAGGGTGAGCGAAGCGAGCCCTAGGGGGAAATGATGAATGATGAATTATGAATGAGGACGATGAATGAGGACGATGAATGAAACGATGAATGGAAACGATGAATGACGTTTGGAATACGGCTAATTATGAATTATGCATTATGCATTATTACAGATGAGTGTTAAAAACAAAAAATAGTATGAATATGAAAAAGTTGATTTTATCAGTCGTTATGATGATGGCCGCGATGGCTGTTTTTGCGCAAAAGGAAATGACGTTCACGGTTGAGGGTCCTGAGAAGTCCTACAACCAGGTGCGCGTCGTGAATGAAACCCCTTATACCGACTTCCATTGCAGAGTGGTCGTCCTCAATGAGGACAAAACGGTGAAAGAGGTCTATGGTGATTACGAACTCAAGGAAAAAGGGGATTCGGATTCCAATACCAAAGGTTGTAAAAAGGACAGAATCAAAAAAGGAGAGCAATTAGGAGTCAAATTCCCGAAAAATTTCCAACACGACCTCTCCTTCTACGTGGAATACCGCGACTATCCCGCATTTGACGTGATTGTCATCCATTTGACGGATGAAAACGGCGGATATGAGGAGTATTAAGGTTCGCCTCTGTGTGAATCCCACAAAAAAAAGCAGAATTCTGAGAATCCTGCTTTTTTTTAGATATGTCCGTGATCTAAGGATAGTCGCTATTTCCGGACGATCACGCTGCCGCTGCCTTGGTGGGTGGCGAGGATGAGTACTTCGGCGATTTGCACGTGAGCGGGCGCGTTAGCAGCATAGACGGCCACGTCGGCGATGTCGTCGCCGGTGAGCGGCTTGATTCCCTTATAGACTTTGGCTGCGCGCTCGGTGTCGCCATGGAAGCGCGTGTTGCTGAAGTTCGTCTCCACTAATCCGGGTTTGAGGTTCGTCACGCGCACAGCCGTGTTCGCCACATCAATGCGAAGCCCGTCGGAAAGGGTTTTCACCGCCGACTTGGTGGCGCAATAGACGTTGCCGTTGGCGTAGGCGGCATCGCCAGCCACAGAACCGATGTTGATGATGTGCCCGCAGTCGCGCGCCACCATGCCCGGCACAATGAGACGGGTCATCGTCAGCAAACCCTTGATGTTGGTGTCGATCATCGTCTCCCAGTCGTCGAAACTACCCTCGTATTCGGGCTCCAGTCCGAGAGCTAAGCCGGCATTGTTCACCAGCACGTCGATATTGCTCCATTCTTCCGGCAGACTGTTGATGGCGCGAGTGGCAGCCGCACGGTCGCGCACATCGAAGGTCAGAGTCAGCACTTCCGTGCCTTTGGCGGTTAACTCTTGGCGGATTTCTTCCAGAAGTTGCTCTTTACGACCTGTCAGGATCAGTTTGTCTCCATTTTCGGCGAATTTCCGTGCACACCCAAGCCCAATGCCGCTTGTTGCACCTGTAATCATTACAATCTTGTTCATAATCAATATTTTACATTAAGAATAATCGGATGATTTTTCGATACAAAAATACATTTTTTCCGCTATCGCCTGCCGTCGGTTTAGAATTCGTTGTGTATTCACAAATATTGCGTATTTTTGCACCGTAGTTTAAGGTTTTGGGTTTAGGGGTTAAAGGGTTGGTTATGGGCTGTTGGTAGTACGCACAAATATATCATTCATCATTCGTCATTCATTAGCAATGGACACATACAAATTTAGAAAACAGATACACAAGCTCCCTGGTAAGGTGATTCACCATGTGCCGCTGCCGCAACCTCAGGTTGTGGAAGGACACGGGGCACGGGCGAAAATTGGCGAAATTTGCGAGGAATGCGGTTACAAACAGGTGCTGCTAGTGACCGATCGGACCCTGCAGAAACTCGGCTATGAGCAGAAAATCATGGAGTCGTTGAAGGAGGTTGGGATAAAATACACCCTTTTTGCCGACATCAATTCCGAACCGAATATCGCGCTGATTGGGGAAGGTCGCAAAATCGCGATGGAGTGCCAAGCCGAGTGCGTGATTGCCCTTGGCGGCGGCTCGGTGATGGACACCTGCAAGATGATTACCGCCGGTGTGAAAATGCCGCATCTCAGTACGAAAACCCTGTTGCGCAAGTTCTTGGTGGTGCCGGGCAAAACCCTGCCGATGATCACTGTGCCCTCCACGGCTGGTACGGGCGCGGAGGTGACCGTGGGTGCGGTCGTGACTAACGCGCACGGCACGAAGGGCTCCACCGTGATTGTCGGGCTGGACGTGACACACGTGATTCTCGATAGCGAGCTGACCATCCACGCGCCGCTGTTGGTGACCGCCGCCTGTGGAATGGATGCCCTCAGCCACGTGGTGGAGGGTACGCTGAGCGATGTGGCGGTTTATGTGGAAGATGCGTACCATTCTTTAGAGGGGGTGCGGCTGATTCTGCAGCATCTGCCCGTGGTGATGCGTGAGCCCGAGAACATCGAATCGCGGTTGGCGATGTGCCGCGCGGCCATGTACGGCGGCAATGCCATCAACACGCAGCTGGCTGGCTACATACACGCTTTCGCGCACAGCATCGGAGCCAAGTACCATATCCCTCACGGTCAGGCCATCACACTGATGATGCTGCCCGTCTTGAAGTTTCAAAAGGCAGCTTGTCTCTCGAAATATGCGATGATGGCACGTTACTGCCGCTTGGCGGACGACCACACCGACGATCGTCACGCCGCTGACATATTCCTGCAGGCCATCAAAGATCTCATCGTCACCTGCGGTTTGGACAAGTTGAAATTGCCCGTGCAACCCGCTGATTACGAAGAACTCACGCGCATGATAGCCGCCGACTCCATCAACTACTCCGCCCCGATGACATTCAACGAGGAGGATATTGTGAGGGTGCTGGAAAGGGTAAGTGAACAGTGAATAGTGAACAACGAAAACCATTCAATGGTTTGACTATCAAATTTATAGCATATTAATTTAGGAATGATAGATCAAATATTCCCTTAATAAGTGATAGATTTTTAAAATTATCGCACTTATTGAGGGATTTTTTTGTATTTTTGCCGAAATTCAAGAACAATGGTTGAGCAATCGTTATATCAGCTTATGGATGAACTTATCCGATTGGTTCCCAATGGATTTCATCGCTATAACTATTATGACATAGATTGGGATGGTCGTTTGATAGGAATAGTGGGACCGCGTGGCGTGGGAAAATCCACTATGTTATTGCAGTATGTCCAGGAAAATCGTGATAAGGGTCATTTCCTGTATGTTTCCGCTGACTACGCCTATTTCAGTACACATGCGCTCATTGATTTGGCAGATGAATTTGTGAAAGACGGGGGCACACACCTGTTCATAGACGAAGTTCATAAATATGTTGGTTGGTCAAGGGAGTTGAAACAGATATACGATACCCATCCAGAATTGACGGTGACCTTCACAGGCTCGTCTGTTTTGGAAATATCGAAGGGAGAGGCGGATCTGAGTCGGCGTGTGGTGATGGAATATATGCAAGGACTTTCATTCCGGGAATATTTGGAGTTGTTATACGGGATAAAAACAAATATTTTCTCTCTTGATGATATTTTGAATCATAAGGTTTCGATTCCTGAAATACCGCATCCGTTGCCCTATTTTAGGTCATACTTGCAAGAAGGCTACTATCCGTTCGCCTTGGAAGGCCATTTCTCTCAAAAGATGCTTCAAGTGGTCAACCAAACTGTTGAGGTTGACATACCGCAATATGCGGATATGAAAGCCACCACTGCACGAAAATTGAAGCAGTTGTTGGTCATTATTTCGTCATTGGCACCCGTAAAACCCAATGCAGAACACTTGGCGAGGGAAATCGGTGTCAGCAAGAATAATGTGCCGGAATATCTTCTTTTGTTGGAAAGGGCGGGTATGTTGGGACAGTTGCGTGATGATACGAAAGGGTTGATCGCTTTGGGGAAAGTCAATAAGATATATGTGGATAATCCGAGTCTGATGACTGTTTTGTCCGATGGAAATCCTAATGTAGGAAATTTGCGGGAGACCTTCTTTTTCAATCAGATGCGGAAGAACTATCCTGTGACATCTTCCCGTGAGTCGGATTTCAAAATCGGTGAATACACTTTTGAAATTGGAGGAAAAAAGAAAGGGAAAAAGCAGATTGCAGATATCCAAAATGGCATTGTCGTGCGAGATGATATTGAATATGGTCACGGCATTGTCATTCCGTTATGGCATTTTGGCCTGACTTATTAGAAGCAAAAAACAGAAACTATGTCATATACCAACGAACAAATCACCGAAATTGTCGCGGCCCAGCGCAAATTCTTCCGCACGGGCGCGACGCTGCCTGTCAAATGGCGGATACAACAGCTTAAGAAATTGAAAGAGGCAGTCATCGCACACGCCACCGAGTTCGAGGACGCACTCACCGCCGACCTCGGACGAAGTAGGGTGGAGGCTTACCTCTGCGATGTGGGTCCCATTATCGTGGAAATCAATGAGATGCTTCGGGGACTGCGCCGTTGGGCACGTCCGGAGTGCCACTTCAGCGGACTGATGTGCTTCCCGAGCACTGTCACCAAAGTTTATAAGATGCCCTACGGCGTGTCGTTGGTCATCAGCCCGTACAATTTCCCGATTCTGCTCACCATTGGCGTGGTGGCGGCGGCGATGTGTGGCGGCAACACGGTGGTGATCAAATCCAGTAGCAAGTCGGCGGCCTGCACCGAAGTGCTCAAACGTTTCTTTGCAGAGGTCTTCCCGCCCGAGTACGTCACCCTCATCGACGGTGGTCACGACGTGGCGGACATGTGCCTCGCACAGCGCTTCGACAAGATCTTTTACACCGGTTCGCCTGCCGTGGGCAAGCACGTGATGGCCGAGGCTTCCAAGAACCTTACGCCCGTGGCACTGGAACTGGGCGGCGAGACCGGCAACTGGTGCGTCGTGCGCAAGGATGCCGACCTCAAGGACGCGGCCCGCAAAATCGCCTTCTTCAAACTCTGCAACGCTGGACAGATCTGCATCAATATCAACCAGATAGCCGTGGCTGAGGAGGTCGCGGAACCTTTCTTGGCGGAACTCAAGAAGGCCTTCACGGCGCAGATCGGCGAGCATCCGATCACCAATCCCGAGTACCCGAAACTCATCACGACTGCTGCCTACGACAAGTGTGCAGCACTGGCGGATGAATACCGCGACCGCATCATCTTCGGTGGCGAGGGCGACCGCGAAACGCAACATTATGCGCCCACCATCATTTACCCTGTTGATAAGGACGAACATATCGTGCGGCACGAGCTTTTCTGTCCGCTGTTGCCGGTGGTTCCCTTCAAGGATGCTGAGGTGGATGCGCTGATGGAGACTATTGCTGATCGTGAACATCCGTTGGCCATGTATCTGTTTACCAAGGATATGAAGTGGGCGAATCGCACCATGCAGACCCAGCAATACGGTGGCGGCTGCATCAACGAAGTCTGTATTCACATGATGGTGAAGGGAGTGCCGTTCAACGGCGTAGGCCATTCTGGCATGGGCGCCTATCATGGCGAGTGGGGCTTCCGCGAGTTCACGCACCCGCAGACCGTCCTCAAAGGTCGCACTGTCTTCAACCTCCCTTTGCGCGAGCACCCATACACGGGAAAAGCTGGAGAGTGGAAGATGAAATTGTTGAAATGGTTCGAGCGATAGAGCCAGACAGACCTGAAGGCCTGCCCTCCCTCGCGTTTGTTGCAAATGGTGTTGATATTTTCTTGTCCTTGTTTCAATCTATTTTTTTATTTTTGCAGATTGTTTTTTGATGGAATGCAGTGTGGGGGATTATGACCCTGCGGCAACATCGGGAAACGCTTTGTGAAAGAGGTTAAATAATTGAAATTTAGTAATATGGAAGAAGAGAAAACTACAATTGAACAACCCGAAAACGAAATCAAACTTCCCGAAAACGCGTATCGGGAACTCAAGGAAGGCGAAGAATATAAGCCTATCCTTTTGAGCGACAAGAAATATCCCGAATTGAATGCTTGGACTATCTTCTGGGGCATCCTGATGGCGGTCATTTTCTCCGCCGCCACAGCTTATTCCGGTCTGCGCTTTGGTCAGGTGTTCGAGGCGGCCATCCCGATTGCCATCATCGCCGTGGGTATCTCCACTATCGCCAAACGCAAGAGCCCGCTGTCGGAAAACGTGATCATCCAATCCATTGGCGCCAGCTCCGGCGTGATTGTGGCGGGTGCCATCTTCACTCTGCCGGCTATCTACATTATCAAGGAGACTAACCCCGTGGCAGGCGCGGAGATCCAGGTCAATTTCTTCCAGATCTTCATGTCTTCGCTGCTTGGCGGTTTCCTCGGCATTCTCTTCTTGATTCCGTTCCGCAAGTACTTCGTCTCCGACATGCATGGCAAATACCCCTTCCCAGAGGCTACCGCCACGACGGAAATCATCGTGTCGGGCGCGAAAGGCGGCAACCAAGCCAAACTGTTGCTTATCAGTGGCTTGGTGGGCGGTCTCTACGACTTCCTGATGACCACTTTCCATTTCTGGGCCGACACCATCTCCACCCGCATGACGGGCTGGGGAGAACAATTGGCCATGAACCATAAGTTCGTCTTCAAGATGAGTGCCGAATCCATCCTGTTGGGTACGGGCTATCTGATCGGGCTTAAATACGCGGCCATCATCTGTGCCGGTTCTGCCCTCTCCTGGTGGGTGCTGACTCCGCTGTTGGGACATTACGGAATGGTGGAGGTTGATGGCGTGGCTACGGCCATGAGCACTCTTGATCCCGACTTAATCTTCTCAGGATATGTACGTTACATTGGCATCGGCGGTATTGCTATGGCCGGTATCCTCGGCGTGATCAAATCCGCAGGTGTCATCAAGAAATCTGTGGGTGTGGCGATAAAAGCCGGCAAATCTGCTGGTGAGAAGAGCGAAGTGGTGCGCACGCAACGCGACCTCTCCATGAAGATCATCCTCTTCGGCTTCCTGGCCGTGATTGTCATGATGGTGCTCTTCTTCTTCCTCGGCGGCATGCAGATGAACCTCAAACAGGTGCTTGTGGCTCTGTTGGTGGTCTTCCTCTTTGCCTTCCTGTTCACCACCGTTGCGGCTACCGCTATCGCCACGGTCGGTACGAATCCGGTTTCCGGCATGACGATGATGACGCTGATTCTCAGCTCATTCATCCTCGCTTCTGTCGGTTTGAGCGGTGCCACGGGCATCATCACTGCTTTGGTGGTGGGCGGCATCGTCTGCTCCGCACTCTCCATGGCGGGCGGCTTCATCACTGATTTGAAAGTCGGTTATTGGATCGGCACGTCACCGTTCAAACAGCAAGCCTTCAAGTTCGTGGGCACGTTCGTCTCCGCGTTGACGGTCGGAGCTGTCATCATGCTGCTTTCCAAGACTTACGGATATACGGGTGAGAACGCATTGGTGGCTCCTCAGGCCAACGCCATGGCGGCCATCATCGAGCCGATGATGTACGGTGGTTCTACCCCGTGGATTCTCTACATCGTGGGTGCCGTGCTGGCTATCCTGCTGGATGTCATCGGTGTCCCTGCACTGGCCTTCTCCCTCGGCATGTTCATCCCGTTGCAGCTCAACCTGCCGTTGCTCGTGGGCGGTTTCCTCGCTTGGCTGGTGAAAACTCGCAGCAAAGACGAAGCCATCAACAAACAACGTGCCGAGAAAGGTACGCTCCTCGCTTCCGGTTTGCTTGCCGGTGGTGCCATCATGGGTGTCCTCAGCGCCATCCTCAAATATGCCGGCGTCGAACCCACCTTCATGAACGACTACATCGGTTCGCCGATGTACAACGTCCTCGCCATCGTGATGTTCGTTGGATTGTGCTGCTACCTGGTGATCCACGCTACCCGCACCGAGAAGACTGCGAAGGAGTAATCATGTAGAAAACTCTTCTTTGAGTAGCCTCGGAGAGGCAAAACGCGCGAAGCGCAATTAACCCCACACAAGCGAAGCGCAGTGTGGGGTTAACCCTAAACCCTAACCCTAAAACCCAAAACCCAAAACCATGCATATAGCCGTTGCCGGAAATATCGGATCCGGAAAAACAACTTTAACAGGAATGCTCGCAAAGCATTACGGATGGGAAGCCCTCTACGAAAGTGTGGAGGACAATCCCTATTTGGCGAGCTTTTATCAGGATATGCAACGCTGGTCGTTCAATATCCAGATCTATTTTTTGAACAGTCGTTTTCGTCAAGTGCTCGACATCCGCCAGCGCAAGAAGGACATTATCCAAGACCGCACCATATATGAGGATGCGTACATTTTTGCGCCCAACTTGCACAAAATGGAGCTGATGGCTTCCCGCGATTTCGAGAATTACGCCTCCCTCTTCGAGCTGATGAAGAAGTTCTTGCAACCGCCAGATCTGCTTATCTACCTCAAGGCGGATGTGGAAACGCTCATCTCGCAGATTCTCAAGCGTGGTCGTGCCTACGAGGGCGACATCAGCTTGTCCTATCTGGAGAATCTTAATAAGCTGTATAACAACTGGATAGACAGCTACAAAGATGGAAAACTCCTCGTAGTGGATGTCAACAAGTTGAAATTCGCCGAGCGTCCCGAGGATTTCGGGGTGATTATCGAGAAGATTGATACCGAATTGTACGGACTTTTCAAATAATCCGTTCTGTAGAGACGTTGCGCGCAACGTCTCTACAACGGAAATAACGTATTAAACAATCAAATAATATGCGAAATTTCAACGTTTTCGGCATTATTCCCGCGCGTTACGCCTCTTCGCGTTTCCCCGGTAAACCGCTGGCTCTGATCAACGGCAAACCAATGGTGCAATGGGTCTATGAACGGGTGCAATCGTCTGAAGTCAAGGCCCTTGTCGTGGCCACTGACGACGAACGCATTGCGGATTGCGTGCGTGGCTTCGGAGGTGAAGTGGTGATGACTTCGCCCGACCACGCCTCAGGCACCGACCGCTGTGGCGAGGCGGCTCAGTCGATGCAACCCGATGATAATGACGTGATTATTAACATCCAAGGCGACGAACCGCTGATCTCCCCGAAGGAAATCCACCTGCTTGCCAGTGCTTTCGAGGATAACTCCGTGCAAATTGCTACGTTGGTGAACCCGTTCAACGATGAAAAGCTGCTGAATGACCTGAATGTGGTCAAGGTGGTGAAGGCAAAGAACGGCAAAGTGCTCTACTTCAGCCGCCTTCCGATTCCCTGTCTGCGTGATGGGGCAATGCCTCCGAAGTACTACTACCGCCACATCGGCATATACGCTTACCGCTACGGCGTGTTGAAGCAGATCGTGCAACTCCCCACTTCCGAACTCGAAAATAGCGAGAAACTCGAACAACTCCGCTGGCTCGAAAATGGCTACACCATCTGTGCGCTGGAATGTGATTATCAAGGAATTGGGGTCGATACGCCGGAAGACTTGGAGAAATTAAGAATTAAGAATTAAGAATGATGAATGATAAATAAAAGATTTTCCTTGAGCAGCCTCGAAGAGGCAAGACGCGCGAAGCGCAATTAACCCCACATAAGCGAAGCGCAATGTGGGGTGGAAAGAGAGAAAAGTGACGCAGCGCAATTAACCCCAAACAAACACAGCGCAGTGTGGGGAGCCCCCCATAAAAAAAAGTGCAGCGCAGTAAAGGCCCATAACCCCTAACCCCTAACCCATAACCCCTAAATCCTAAATCCTGTGATCAATTACATCCTTAAAACCCTCCAAAAAGAAGACCATGTCTTTATCGAACGATTAGGCTCGTTCCGACTGAATCTTTGCCATGCTAAAATAGAAGGCGATATGATTCAGCCGCCTCATTATGAAGTTGTTTTCTCCCAGAACGACAATGAGGAGAACAATTTTGCGTTGGCCAATCTGATCAGTCGTGAAAAGCAGTGCCTTTTTACGTATGCCAATGAGGAAATCACAGCGTGGGTTTCCGAGTTGTTGGCCGCACTGCAAAATAATAAGTCTGTGACATACGAGGATTTCGGTACGTTCATGCTTGACAAGAAGGGAAAGATTACTTTCGAGAGCGCCGTCATCCCGCAATTGAATAGCCTGTTCGAAGGTCTGGAACCCATAGACCTCAAACATTTCGAGGTTCCCGCCGCTCCCATCGTGGAGCCCGAACCGCTTGTGGAGCCCGAACCCGAACCGGTTGTGGAGCCCGAGCCCGAACCCGTCGTGGAACCTGAGCCCGAACCGGTCGAGGAACCCGAGCCCGAACCGGTTGTGGAGCCCGAACCCGAACCGGTTGTGGAACCCGAGCCCGAACCGGTTGTGGAGCCCGAACCCGAACCTGTCGTGGAGCCCGAACCCGAACCTGTTGTGGAACACGAGCCCGAACCGCTTGTGGAACCTGAGCCCGAACCGGTCGAGGAACCCGAGCCCGAACCGGTTGTGGAGCCCGAACCCGAACCGGTCGAGGAACCCGAGCCCGAACCTGCCGTGGAACCTGAGCCCGAACCGGACGAGGAACCCGTTGGGGCGAATAATATTTCGCCCATTAATGACGGTGACAATGACAATGATGACGATGAAGACGATGATAATGAGGAGGAAAAGGAGGAAATCAAGAAACGTCACAGTTTGGCATGGTTGTGGATTATCCTGCTGCTGATTGTCGTGTTAGGTGTGCTCGGTTTTCTCTTCAAGGACAAATTGTTGGGTTACTATCAACAATGGAAAGATAAGAAACAGTCAGTGGAACAGGTGGTTGAATCTCAGGAAACCCCAGAGGGAACCGCTACTGTCGATGAAGCGGCTGATTCTGCCGTACCTGCGGAAGAACTTCCAGAAATTGAGGAAGAACCTGAACCGGAAGCGTTTACCCCGACGGTTATTAAACAATCCTCGGACGGTAAATACGACTACATCCGCTTTGAACAGGGACATTATTATGCCATCGCAGGTAGCTTCCCTTCCGAAAACGATGTGATTCGTCATATCCGTCAGAAAAAACTCGACCAATACTCCCCGAAAATCCTCAAGCAAGATGGAGTAACGAACTTGCGTGTCTGCATCGGTGTTTTCAACACAGAAGAGGAGGCGGAAAGTTTTGCAAAAGGGGTGAATCCGTCGTATTGGGTGTTGAAGTAGTTTAGAGTTTATGGGTTAAAGTGTGAACAGGTTGATGTAATATGCTACGGGAGGCCCCAATATAAAAAAGAATTCTTCCCTGAGCGGCCCCGTAGGGGCAAGAGCTTGGTAGCCCAGAGTGAATGCAATGTGCCCTGGGAACGGATGAAAAGATGAGAAGATAAATAGATGAATAGATAAAACAATGAAAATCAACATCAAACAGCATATTCCAAACACCATCACGTGTCTCAATCTCGTGTGTGGATGTTTTTCCATTATGTCGTCGCTGAATGGTAATCTCACGTTTGCCGCAGTGTGGATTGTGTTTGCCGCCATTTTCGATTTTTGTGACGGCTTGAGTGCGCGTTTGCTCAAAGTAACCTCCGCCATCGGCAAAGAGTTGGATTCACTTTCCGATGTGGTCTCTTTCGGAGTGGCACCCACGATGATTGTCTATAAATGGTTGACAATCTGCTATTTCCAAATGCCCCCGGCGGCACAAACGCCATTCGTCTCTTATCTGGCCTACTTGGTTTTTCTCGTGCCGGCACTCTCTGCGGTGCGTCTGGCTCGCTTTAACCTTGACACAAACCAGACGGACAAGTTCATCGGGATGCCTACGCCGGCCAACGCCCTCTTCCTGGGATTCATCCCTGCCGCATCCGAGCATGTGGCCATTCTTCACCATTACGGTGTGGTGCTCTTCTTTGCTGTCTTCTTCGCTTTTCTTCTGGTCAGTCCCATCACGATGCTCTCCCTGAAGTTCAAGGATTTCAAGTTTACGAAGATGAACATTGCCCGCTATCTTATCTTGTTGGTGGGCGTTATCTTGTTTATAGTCTTTAAGTTAGGAGCATTTCCGCTGATTATCTTCGGCTATCTGCTCATTTCCATTTTTTATCACACATTATCGAATTTTGAAGTCGTATGAAATACCAATCTATAGCATTGTATTGCGGTTCTTCCGCAGGAAATAATCCTTTATATGCCCGTGAGGCAGCCCGGTTCGGGAAAATGTGCGCCCAGAAGTCGTTGACCCTCTATTTCGGGGGTGGTTCCATTGGACTTATGGATGCGGCGGCGCAGGCTTGTATGTCGAAGGGAGGAAAGGTTATCGGTGTGGCACCCGACTTTTTCACCCAGGGCGAAGTGCTGGCCACCAATCTCACCGAGATGATTTTGGTGAAGACCATGAGCGAGCGAAAGCAACTTTTAGAGGAGAGGTCGGATGCCTTTGTCGTCTTCCCTGGCAGCTACGGTACCATGGATGAACTTTTTGAGATGGTCACGGATGCGCAATTGGGTATGCACACGAAGCCCATCGTGATTTATAACTACATGGGTTACTACGATTTCCTTATCAAGCAGCTGGACAAATTCATGGAGGAGGGGTTCTTGCGCCCGTTCCATCACTCCTTGTTGCTCCACGCTTCCGATTTGGAGGAGCTCTTCTATAAATTGGATACTTACGAGAATACCAATGATCGTTCTTGGTTAGAAAAAATCAGACATTAAAACATTGACAATATGCAGTTTAAAGACGTTTTGGCAGATGCTGCGTTAAAGCAGAAACTCGTTGATCTCGTGCGTGCGGGTCGTGCGGCGCACGCCCAGTTTTTCCTTGCCCAGCCGGGTAGCCATGCGTTGGCTTTGGCCGTCGCTTATGGACAATACCTCTGTTGCGAACATCCCACGGAAACCGACTCCTGCGGCGAGTGCCCCTCTTGCAAACAGTACGCCAAATTGTCGCACCCCGACTTGCACCTCTATTTTCCCAATTGTACGACGAAATCCATCAAGAAGGATCCAGATTCGTCACAATTGGCACCTGAATTCAAGGAATTTGTGCTGAAAAACGACTTCCATGTGAATATTCACGATTGGCTGAGCGAATTGGACGGTGAAAACAAGCAAGCCACCATCAACACCCGCGACTGTTCCGACATTTTGCATCACAACAACTTGCGCTCTCATCAGGATGGTTATAAGGTCTATATTCTTTGGTGTGTGGATCGTTTATATCATTTAGCCGCACCAAAATTGCTGAAAACCTTGGAAGAACCTGAAGAAAAGTCGGTGTTCATCCTGATTTCTGAAGAGCCTGATAAGATTTTGAACACCATCCTTTCGCGTACACAGTTGGTCAAGATTCCTCGCCTGACTGACGCTGATATTGCACAGAAACTCCATCAAACTTACACGAATCTTTCTTTGGAGGAAGCAACCGACATCGCTGTTTTGGCGGACGGCGACTACAACAAGGCTGTCCACATTGCCACTGACAGCGAAGAGCAGAGTCTGCTTTTACATCAATTTGAAACCGTTTTCGATAGTGTGGTGGCTTTTGCGCAACGAAAATCACTGAATGATATCCAATATGAGCGCGTTCAGGAGGTTTTTGCTGAAATTGTGGAACAAGGACGTGAATATCAAAAACAGTTCCTTAACTTGATGCTGCGTATGTTGAGGAATATTCTTATGCAAAATTCGCAATATCCGGCTATGTTAAAAGTGACCCATCAAGAGCAATCCGTGATAGCCAAATATCAAGGCGTTTTGCAATTGAAGCAGATTTCTACCATGACGGAGTTGTGCAATACGGCGATTTATCACATCTCTAGAAATGGTAATTCATCCCTGATATTCACCGATCTATATTTCCAATTGGCGAAAAGTTTCTGACATTACAATATTTTGGCCACTTCAACGTTAGGTGTTCACATTAAAAATATGGTTGTAATGAAACGAAATATCCTTATCGTATGTTTGTGCGCGTTCTGTATCAGCGCAACGCATCTTTTTGCACAGAATGATCTTTCCTGTGTTGCTAAAGCTCCTAAGGAAGTGGTTGTGAATCAGCAATTTCAATATACTGTCAGCACTTCTGAAAAGGGAACTGTCTTGGAAACGGATTTCGGCAAATTTGAATTTGTGAACGGTCCGAGTATGGGATCCAGTACTTCCATTTCAATCACGAACGGACATACGGAGCAAAATACGCAATACACATACACGTACGTGCTCTCGGCCAAGCGTGAAGGCACCTTTACTATCCCTGGTGTTTCTATCTCGGTGGATGGCAAGGTGTTACGCAGCAATGCGGTAGAAGTACATGTGGTGAAGGCCTCTAAACAAACTCAGGAAAATCAAAATGATCCTTTTTCGAATTTCTTCCAATTTGAATGGCCAGACCTCAATCCTTTTGGCGGTCGGCAACCTTCTCAACAACCGAATTCAAGATCGGAAAGCGTTGAATACAAAGATGATATAAAGAAGGATGATCTCTTTGTGAAGTCGGAGATTTCGCAAGCGGAGGCTTGGCAGGGAGAGGCCGTCGTGGTTACCCACAAGCTCTATATTAAGCAGGATATTCGGGGTTATGACATCGCGCGCGCCAACTACGCCGCCACAGATGCCCTCTGGCTCGACCGTTTGGATGTTACCTACAGCGATGAATCTACAGAAACCATCAAAGGGGAACGCTATCACGTTTATACCATCATGCAAACAGCTGCTTATCCGTTGAAAACGGGCAAAGTGACCATCCCTAAGCTGGATTTGATTGTGCGTATAGGTGTCCCCGCAGTCGTCAACAACCCGTTTTGGGGTAATATGACTACCACACGGGCCAAAGATTTTCGCCTCACATCTAATGAGCTGTCTCTCAAGGTGAAACCGCTTCCTAATGTCAACAACAGTGGTAAGACGGAAACAGTTGGGCATTTTGATATTTCCGCTTCTCTGAATAAGACGGAAGTACATGCCAATGAACCTGTTACGCTTACCATTACCGTGTCGGGCAACGGCAATCTCCATCACGTCGAATCCGAGGATTTCCATATCGACTTCCCATCCGACTGTGATATTACCTATCCTAAAGTCAGTCAGAATATTAGCGCGAAAGGTAATCTCGTGAGCGGTTCCAAGACATTCCGTTTCACGCTGATTCCGCGGTCCGAAGGCGAATATTTCATTCCAGGGGCGAATTTCACTTATTATGATGACGAAATTCAATCCTATAAGACCATTTCAGCCCAAGATTTCCGTATAGAAGTGAAACCGGGACGCACTGCCCCGCAGCAAAATGAGGATCAGAACGACAATAAACCCAAAGGTAAAGTCTATAAAATTTAATCAGCCGTGCGATTAATCGCGCTCCCTTACGGTGCATATTTATAAAATATGTACATTTGCGCCGTCTTTTGAAAATATTATTATGAAGAAAATATTTGTGTTAACTGTTTTTGTCTTGCTGACGGTATTGTTTACAACTTGTGACAAAATCGAGGAACCGTTCTATGTAATTCCCGATTATGAGGAAGTGACTGTCGATTTTCCGGAACTTGACCCCAGCAGCGTTTATCGTAAAATCTTGTTTGAAGAATTTACGGGGCACCGTTGTACAAATTGTCCGGACGGGCACTTGAAATTGGAGGAACTTCAGGAACGCTATGGGGATACGCTTGTGGCTGTAGGCATCCATTTTGGCTCGTTGGCAAAGCCTGTGGGCCAAACTTTCAGTTATGATTTCCGCACGGAGGCGGGTAACAGAATTGGCGATGCTTACGCAATTGATGCGATTCCGGCGGCTGTTGTCAATCGGAATGACAAAGAAGGTGGCTGGCCGCGCAGTCAGTGGCTGAGCGTGGTGCCGACCATTGACCGTAATAAGGTTTCGGCTGCCATTCAGATGATTAACGAATACGATGAAGATTCCGAATCCTTGAAGGCCAATGTGAAAGTGACGATGCTTGAAAACTATAACAATTCGCTTAGCCTGGTTTTGTTGCTTGTTGAAGACGGCATTGTGAAACCCCAAAAAGATGGAGACCAAGATGTTTTGGATTATGTTCACAACCACGTGCTAAGAGCAAGCTTCACGGATCCGTTTGGATACGTGCTGAACGATGGTTCCACCTATTGGACTGCAGGAGATGAACAAACCTTTGCTTCTACAATAACCTTCAGTGGAACGGATTGGAATCCAGCGAATTGTTCTGTGGTAGCTTTCTTGTTCGACCCTGCCAATAGGGAAGTTTTGCAAGTTGAAAAGTTAGAAGTAATGAGTCGATAATTTAGTTTGATAATATGAAAATAGTTGCTGTTGAACCGATAGGCATTTCTGCCGAAAGAGCGAAGGAAATTCAGAACCAGCTGGCCCAAAAAGGGCATGAATTTGTGTGGTATGGTGACCGTAAAGAGGATGCCGCCACTTTGGTGGAAAGAATGCATGATGCTGAAGTTGTGATTGTTTCAAACATTCCGTTGCCTGTAGAGGTGCTGTCGAAATGCCCGAAACTCCAGTTCTTGAATGTCGCCTTCACTGGTTTGGACCACATAGATTTGAATTATTGTGAAGCACACCATATTCGCGTAAAAAACGCGTCTGGTTATGCCACCCAAGGCGTGGCAGAACTGGCTGTGGGATTGATGATTGACGTGCTTCGTCAGATTACCCGCCTGGATGGTTCCATCCGCGAGGGTGGAATCCGAGGCGCGTTCCTGGGACGTGAGTTGCACGGCAAAACGGTCGGCATTGTGGGTACAGGCGCTATTGGAATCCGTACGGCGCAACTACTGCAAGCTTTTGGCTGTGAGGTGATTGCATGGAGCAGAACTCAACGACCGGAAGTGACTGGAATGGGTATTCCTTACGTCTCTTTAGAAGACTTGATGCGCCGCAGCGACATCGTTTCTCTTCATGTCCCAATGACTTCCGAAACCAGCGGACTCATCAGTCGGGAATTGCTGGCGTTGTGCAAACCTACCGCCATTTTGATTAACACGGCACGTGGCAAAGTAGTGGATATGAATGCGTTAGCGGATGCTCTGCGCGAAGGTCGCATGGCAGGTGCGGGTATCGACGTGTATGAGAAAGAGCCCCCGTTGCCGCTGAATCACCCTCTTCTGCATGCCCCTAATTGCGTACTCGTTCCCCACGTCGGCTACGCCACCCGCGAAGCTTTCGACGACCGCATCGAGATTGTTTTAAGAAACCTGGAATAAGGGTATAAGGAACGGTAGGGGCGAATCATTATTCGCCTCTACCGTCAAATAATCAGCTCCTTCCACCGCACTTTCGGTACGATGTGCACGTCATTTTCGCGATAATAGGCATGGCTCTCGTTAGCGGAAATCTCTTTCAGTTGGATATTTTCGTTTCCTTTTCCAATGGCCAATATCAAGATGGGAGGGTAGGGAAGTGCGAATGCTTCTTCTATTTTCTTGGCATTGAAAGCTCCGATAATCAGTCCGTTATAGCCTAATTCCACCGCTTTCAGCAACATGCTCTGTGCGGCGATGCCTGCATCGATATGCAGCATTTTGTTTTCGGGAACTGTGCTGCAGATGATGATGAAGGCGTGCGGTTCAGTACCTGGGAACGGCAGGTGCAACTCAGGCAGCATCCCGCCTAATTTGATGTTTCCCAATACTTTATCATCGCCTTTCCCTTCCGTTACAAGCTTGAAACGCAACGCTTGCTGGTTTTTTGCGGAGGGTAGCACAGCGTTCACCGCCACAATCTTTTCCAGAATCTCCTCCGACACTTTGTAAGCTGTATCGTAGCCACGGAAACTGCGGTTTTTCTTCAGCAAACTGTCCAAAGAACGCCCCGCGCTCTTATAGACCACTTTCTGCTTGCTGTGGTATTCATCGAATTTGTTCTCTAAAAAATTGTCTGCCATTGTTGGTTTAGGGTTTAGGGTTTATGGTTTATGGTTTATGGTTTAAGGTTTAGGGAATAGGGAGTAGGGAATAGTCAAAGTTCAAAGTCAAGAGCTACCGGCTAACATCTTACAGGTTATTTCTGAAGTCATCATGCAAGTTCAGTTTCATCACGTCTTTCAGGGTGGCGGATTTCACGTTGATGGTGAATCTCCAGCCTTTACGGTAGCCAATGGGAACCCAGTTGAAGCTCATTTCCCAGCAGTGCATGTCACGGAAGAAATCTAAAGATGTGAAAGACAGTGACTTGTGTACGAAATCATAACCGGTGGTGAAGCCGAAGCGCCATTTCTTGGTGATGTTGATGTCGCCTGCCACATTAATCGTGTGCACCATATTGTGCGTGTAGGGCTTCAGCTCCTCTCCCCAATAGATCTGACGGTAGTAGTCGAGGTTGTCGTTGATACCGTAAGTGAATGAGTAATTGAACGTTAGCGACCAAGGCAGTCGGTTCTTCTGTCGTTCGGGATCCTTGGACTTGAACGTGTTTTGGTCGATGCGGTAGTTGAGGGAGATGCTGTAGGTACCTTGCGAGAAACGCAGTAGCCTACGGTGGGCTTCCCATTCGGTGACGTTCACGCGGCGCCCCTCGCTGTTAATGCTATAGGGGTCGAAAACGAAGCTGTAGGTGAGGTAGAGCTGTTTGAAGAGCGTGCTGCGGCCAGACATCGTGAACGTGGACCACCTCATGGAATCGGCGGCAAAATCGTAGTACATGGAGATGTTGAAGTTGTCAATAAGCGGAATCTTCTTGAGTCCTGTGATGGTGTCTTTGCGTGAACGGACCTTGATTTCCAGATTGTTACCGAGGGTGATTTGTGCTCGAGCCTGCATCTTGGGATTGCCGGTTCCGAACATCGCGTTGTCGTAGTAGGTGTAGTGCACAATCTCGCCGGTCATCGGATTAACGTATGATGCGTTGTTTTGTCCGTTCAGCATCGGCTGGAAAGTGAAATTCAACGTCGGGGTGATGATGTGGCGGATGGCATTCAGCCCGCCTTTCTTGAAAACGTACATCACATAGACCTTTGTCGTCAGGTTCGAGGAGAGGTTGAGATCGTGAACAGCCCCGAACTTGCGGTTGAAATGCATCACCAGTTGAGGAGTCTCCGAAGTGGTCGGATCCCAGACCATATCACGGCTGTAATGCTGCAAATACCATTTTTCCGTCAGCGTAATGGTGGTGTTCCAGTTGATGGTTTTGGCGATTTTGATGGGGATGGAGAGGGGAACGACGTGCTGCATGCCCGCCTCGAAATGATTCCACGTGATCGGTTGAAAGAAAAGCGAGTCTGTGGTGTTCACCTGACCGATAAGTTGCGACGACCATTTCATGGAGATGTTGTCGTACCATTTCAGCGGTCCAGACTTGTCCTTTTTGCGGAAGGGATAGAATTGCGCCACCGACATGCTGATGTTGGGCAACTTCATGTTAATTGTGTGAGTACCTGTGTTTTGTGAGTAAGAAACAGCAGCGTCCAAGTAGAAGAAGTCGGCGGCGGAAGTGGAAAGATTGATTGTGGAGGTGAACTGGTTGGAGAGGTAGTCGTTGACGGGGGTTACGTTGTAGCGGGCGTAGTTGGCACTCTGGATGTCGATGTGGGCATTGAATCGTGTCGTGGGGTGCGATTTAGAGTCTTGCTTATGATCCCAGTAAATCTTGTAGTTGTTGACTTTCTTGAAGTTAGCAGTGTCAATGCGGTCGCCGGTGAGCGAGAGAGCGTATGCCAGCTCAATATTACCGCTGCATTTGTAGCGATAGACGTAGTTCGATTTGGCCTTGATGGCCCAGCTGCCGCGCGTGTAAAGGTCTGCGGAGAGCAAAAGGTCGATATTGTCGTTGATGGCAAAATAGAAGCCTAAGTCTTGCAGGTAGAATCCCATACTTCCGGATTGTCCAAAAGAGGGCATGACCAGTCCGGACTTATGTTGGGCATCAAGCGGGAAGAAGCCAAAAGGTAGCGCCAAAGGGGTGGGGATGCCTGAAAAACGCAGGTGGGCGGGACCGATAAGGATTTTGTCGTGCTGGATGACCTTGGCTTTGGAAAACGCAATTTCGTAGTGCGGGTCGCCGAGCTCGCAGGTGGTGTATTTCCCGTGCTTGATGAAGGCCACGTTGTCGCCCATTTTCTTCACCTGTTCACCATGGATGTAACCATCATCCTGTGTGGTGATGACGTCTGTGATTTTGCCTTTGCGGGTGGTGAAGTTATACATGATTTCGCGGGCGTTGTAATGGGCGTCTCCCTGAAAGAAGACGGGCGTTCCGTAAACCCGCCCCAGAGAATCAGCCACGCCGCACGCGTATAACTGGTTGTTTTTGAAGTCTATCTCGATGAAATCCGCACGCAACTCCATATCTTCGTATGTCACGGATGCATCGCCATAAAGGTATGTGAATCGGTTCTGGATGTCATTGATCACAGAGTCGCGAGCACTATAATGGACGATGTCGGAAATGGCGTTTTGGGAGAGAACTTTGGGTGATTGTATGACAATTGCCGCAGAATCCGTGTCTGCAAGCATGGAAACTTCGAACATTGTGGAGTCCATTTTGTTATGGCGAGGTACTCGGCGACGCGTTTCCTGTCCGGCGGAATGTAGGCATAACACACTGAGCATGAAGACGATAAAGGCCTTCATGAAATATGAAACATCCAGTGTGTATATTTTTTTAATCAAATGGCTTATATTAAAGTCAATATATTATATTTTTGCGGCATAAAAAGCGGCAAAAATAATCAAAAAATCCCAATCAGATGAACTCGAAATTTTTTTTCTTAGTATATGTGTTGATATTTTTTCTGGCGCTCCCATGTACCGCCCAAAAAGATGGGAAAACGTTTAAGGTGGTGATAGACGCGGGACACGGTGGAAAAGATCCCGGCTGCCTTGGCTCTTACACGAAGGAAAAAGATGTCGCGCTCAACGTGGCTTTGAAAACGGGGAAACTGATTAGTGATAACTGCCCGAATGTCAAGGTGATATATACACGAAGCACAGATGTGTTCGTGGAACTCTACCGTCGCGCCAAAATCGCCAACGACAACCATGCAGACCTGTTCATCTCTTTCCATTGCAACGCCAACGACAACCATGGAGCGCATGGTGTGGAAACATACGTGATGGGACTTCATAAAAGCGAGGCCAATTTGGCGGTGGCACGCGCCGAGAATGCCGCTATGTTGATGGAGAAAGATTATGAGAAGAACTATGGCGGTTTCAATCCTAATTCACCAGAATCCGCGGTGATGTTTTCCCTCTATTCATCCGCCTATCTCAATAATTCCATCCTTTTGGCTGACAAAGTGCAGAAAAATCTGGTGAGCACCACGAAAATGCTGGATCGCGGGGTCAAACAGGCAGGCTATTGGGTGCTCTGGGCCGTTTCAATGCCCAGTATTCTCATCGAAATGGGCTTCCTTTCCAATCCTACAGAGGAAAAATATCTATCCGACGAACAGCATAAGGAGGCTATCGCCAACGCCATCTTCCAAGGTTTCGCCTCCTATTATACACAAATGACAGGTAATAAAGTGAACGTTTCTAGCGTTAAACCAAAGGATAATAAAACAGAGGAACAAACCAATTCAGATAAAAAGCATGATAACAGCAATGATAATATACATGATAATCAGCCTGATAAGGCGGAAAAAAAGGAGGAAACCACAGTAGCGGAATCAGATGAAATACGCTTCAGAGTACAATTCATGGCGCTTCCGGAAAAGATTTCCCCTAATGACAAACGCTTGAAGGGCATTCTTGAACAACGTTGTTATTTTGAAAACAATTTGTGGAAATATACCTCAGGTAATGAAGACAACCTTCAATCAGCCAAAGAGATACAAAGTCAGATCAAGACGAGATACCCTGATGCTTTCATTATTGCATTTAAGGGCGAAGAGAAAATCCCGGTGTCAGAGGCAGTGAAATTGCTGAAGAAGAAATGAGATTGCCGCTATTTCTTCTTGTGTTCCATTTCATATACGTATTCAGCATTGAGACGCAAATTCTCCTCTAAAGAGATGTTTATTTGTTTGGCTTGCTCTTCCACTTTCTGAAGCCATTCCGGATCGCTTTTGATGCGTTGTATGATGAAGTTGATTTGCTCCTCCGCATACTGCTCCTCATCGTGCTCGTCGCCTTTGACAAACGTTTCCAAAGCATCTTCCACAAAGCCAAACATGTAGTCGTACGCAAACATAGTGGTGAACATCACCATCACCATATCTGCATCCGTAATGGCCTCATACTTATTGATATAGGCTATCTTGTTGTTCCGATTGGGAATCTTTGAGTAAGAAATTTCATTGTACTTCCAATAATCCACATTACCAAATGCTTCAGCAAACGGACCCTTTTCCAATTGCGTGAAATAACTGTCTGCGATAACTAACAGATTGGGTTTCTGATAGTTTCGCGGGATGTTGCATAGCGCATACTTCGGCCAGGGCATTTTCGGATGGGAAAGCGGGAACATCAGATTGCAGGTGAATTCCAGCTCTCGGTCCGAAGGAGCGTATTTTCTGGTGATATTGCTGTCTGTCACTTGAATATGCGGCAGAGGGGATCCCAAAAGTCCTTCCATGGCACGGAGTAGCGTGTCGGCCACAAAGGGTATGGTGCCAAAACACCAATGGGTTCCATATTTCGTAAAAACAGGATATTTTTCTCTGGTTTTCAATGAGTTGAAGACAGGAATGAAGTCAATATGCGGAATGTCGTGCTCCTTGAATAGCGCGGCATACTCATGCTGAAGCACAAAATCGTCCGGATGAATGCTGTCGGGCAGCCATTCCGGGTAAATGGCGGTTTTGGAGGGCGCGAGGACAACCAGAAAAGCAATGTCGTGAGCTTTGAGACTGTCAATCAACGCAAGTGTACGTATAACGTTCTGTCTGGCAACACATTTTGCGCTGTCAACTGTCCCGAATTTCTTCCTCAAAGTTACACCTGACACATCGTCGGTGTATTGCTTCAGGAACATCTCTCCATTTTTCCCTATGATAATATTATTGTTTGTAATCTTGTGGAAAACGCTGTACATGAGCTGGTTATAGCATCGGATATAAAATCCTCGACCTCCGAAGTTTGCCGTGGCAGACTCGTCCAAATATTGCTGGTAACTGCCGTCAAAGAGGCTTTTCAAGGAAGGCCGCACTTTTTCGATGGGCTGGATGTAACCTTCCAGCTTCCTGATGGGTGGAATATGCGCAATCTGCAGTATCACAGGGAGCAAAAGCAGTCCCATGAATAACAGAAAGAGGCGTTTATATGTTTTTTCTTGTGGCATCAGAATCGGAAATAGATGAAGGGGTTGAAGTTGTTAGAAGCTAAGGAACCGATAGATAACGGTAAGACAATCAATAAGATAAAGACGACCACGAGGGTGAGTGTCTTTGTGGAATAATGGTCGGAGAAGAGTTTTCCCATCGTTTTTTGGCCGATGGTCGTGGCGGGTGCGAAGGAAATCAGAGCGGCAAGGATCAGAAAGAAGATTTGCGGTTGCCAATGCACGGGGATCCCCTCTTGGAAGGAAAACATCGCTTGGTAGAAGTGGAGGGCTCCGCTAAAGGTTTCCGTGCGGAAAAGAACCCATCCGGAAGTTGCCGCCAAGAATGTCAGGATCATGGCAGGAAATCGACCCATTTTCTCCAGCCATTTCAGCATGAAAAGACGGTCTAGAATAAGAAAGAAGCCGTGAAATGCGCCCCACAGCACAAAATTCCACGAAGCACCGTGCCATAGGCCGGAGAGAAGAAATACCGTGACAAGATTGAAGTAGGTTCGTAGTGCGCCCTTCCGGTTTCCTCCCAGTGGAATGTACAGGTAGTTCTTCATGAACGCCCCAAGGGTGATGTGCCAACGTCTCCAAAATTCGCTGATACTCAAGCTGGTGTATGGCGCGTTGAAGTTCTCCGGAAAACGGAAGCCGAGCATCTTGCCTAACCCGATAGCCATGTCTGAGTATCCGGAGAAATCAAAGTAGATTTGGAAGGTGTAGGCTAAAATCCCAATCCAGGCGGTGGAGGTGGCCATTTCTTGGTACGGCATCGCGAAAATGGGATCGGCAAGCAGTGCCACTTGGTTGGCTATCAATACTTTCTTCCCCAATCCGATCATGAAACGGCAGAAACCGTTCACTCGCGCTTCCATCGTGATGCGCCGTTCACTGATTTGGGCCGCAATGGTGTTGAATCGCACAATCGGACCCGCGATAAGTTGCGGGAACATCGAAATGTAGAGCATGTAGTCGCTGCATCGCTTCAGCGGAGTGGCCTCGCCCCGAAAGACATCCACGGTGTAGGTGATGGACTGGAAAGTGAAAAAAGAGATACCGATAGGTAATGCTATCTTATTGAATGTGATGATGTTATGGCTGGTTAGTTGGAGGAGGGCGTTCAGATTATCGACGAAGAAATTCATGTATTTGAAGTAACCCAGTACCAACAGGTTGAGGGTGATGGAAGTCGTCAGCAGCCATTTTTTTCGTGTTAGGGTGGGGGAGTTGTACATCTGTTTGGTAATCAACCAATTGATAAACATCATCACGATGAAGATGGCGAGAAAACGGGGGGCGCCGAAGGCGTAGAAGACGAGAGATCCGACAAGCAATACAAGGTTTTGCCATTTGGCGGGCACCAGGTAATAAATCAGCAGAAACACTGGAAGGAAGTAGAATAGGAAAGTGATACTGCTGAATACCATAAGATGCTTTTTTCAGAGCGGCAAAAATACAATTATTTTCGGGTCGGGGAGACAAGGGGTTGTTTTTTGGGGCGACAACATGAACAGCTTGGGACAATCTGCTTGCAGCATAGCGAAACTGGGGGCTGGGGCGGGTATGTGGCGGTGCGGATCATGGCGCGAAGATAACGGGTAATTACCGTTCCACCACTTTCCAGTTCTCGACTCGGCGAGTCTCGGAGGAGAAGTTCACCCCGATTTTGTAGAGCTTGCGCGGGTCTT
>CAMKLG010000027.1 GCA_946413585.1 uncultured Bacteroidales bacterium | reverse complement strand
CAAGACATTCCGTGCGGTCGTGGAATTGGGCAATGACCACGTTGTAGGGGCGAATAATTATTCGCCCCTACGGAAAATCACAAACGTTGAATTTCACAATATCGGAAAACAAACCCTTCATTTCCAAATAATTGTTCCCGATGTGCAATCCTGGAATGCCGAACATCCCTATCTATATAATTTAAGAATTTTGTTGGACACGATGCAAGAGAAAATTGCAGTGCCAATTCACGTGGAAGCAATCTCCGCCCCTATCGGTTTCCGCAACATCCGCATAGAAGACGGTCTGTTGAAGGTAAATGGGGTGCCGGTGACCATTCGCGGGGTGAATCGCCACGAGCACGACCCGAAAACGGGACACGTGGTCTCTATAGAGCGTATGGAGCAGGATATCCGGCTGATGAAGGCCAACAACATCAATACCGTACGTACCAGTCATTATCCCAACGCACCCGAGTTCTACAGCCTTTGCGACAAGTACGGTCTTTACGTCATCGACGAGGCCAACGCCGAGTCGCACGCGCAGGGCTACGGGGAGAAGTCGTTGGCGAAACGCGCTGATTTCAAGGAGGCTACGGTGGCGCGTGTCCGCAATATGTACGAGCGTGACAAGAACCACCCGTGCATCATTGTCTGGTCGCTGGGCAACGAGTCGGGCAACGGCGTCTGCTACGAGGCCGCCTACGACTGGCTGAAGGCCAAGGACAGCACCCGCCCCGTGCAGTACGAGCGCGCCCTCTACGACCGCAACACCGACATCGTGGCCATTATGTACCCCTCGGCGGACTACCTCGCCCGCTACGCCCGAGAGCCGCAGAGCCGCCCGTTCATCATGTGCGAGTACGCGCACGCGATGGGCAACAGCTGCGGCGGCCTCTCCAACTACTGGGACACCATCTACAAGTACCCGCAACTGCAGGGCGGTTGCATCTGGGACTGGGTCGATCAGGGGCTGCTGACGAAGGATGCGCTGGGCCGGGAGTTCTACGCCTACGGCGGCGACTTCGGGGAGAATATGCCCTCCGACGGCAACTTTTGCATCAACGGCCTGGTGGATCCCGACCGGAAACCGCACCCGCAGTTGGCCGAAGTGCGGAAGGTCTATCAGCCCATCAAAATCGAGATGGTTGACCCAGACTCATTGAAATTCCGCATCATCAACCGCTTTGATTTCAGCAACTTGGAAGAATATACGCTGCTGTACCGCTTGCGCACCGATGTGGCGCACGAACCGGCGGTGCATCCTGACAGCTTTCTGCGGCCACCAATGCCAGGAGAACCACTCTCTGGCTACATCCCGATGGTGCCGATGCACCTTGCCCCACACGACACCGGCTATTTCACTATGCCGCAAGAAATTGTAGAAGTTGTGCGAGATTTGGACACGGTTGCGCTCGGACGGGACGTGATGGTGGATTTTTATTTGGAGAAAAAGTTTCCCGCAGATTTCGCTGAATACGCAGAAAGAAATACTTCCAATCAAGCGAACCATCACGTTGTCGCTTACGAGCAGTTCAAGTTGCCCGTACCGACGCGAAAACCGCAAGCTGCTAACTTCGGCTTCTTCACCGACAGCGTAACTTACCATTGGGAAGGCGTTATGCTCAACGTCAATGTGGGCAAGGTGGAAATACTGTTTGACTCCAAAACCGGACACATTGCCAGCATCAAGAAAGACGGGATTCCCGTGGTGGTGGATGGTCCGCGACCTAATTTCTGGCGGCCACCCACGGACAACGATCGCGTAGATGGTCACGGTGAACTGCTTTGGAGACGCATCGGGTTAGATAATCTCAACTATCATGTTTTTGATTTTAGAATTGAGGATTATCTAAGAAAATCAAATAGAGAAGACTTGCTCATTACGGTTTCGCAATCGGCTACGAATGAAAATGATGAACATGTTTTTTCGATTTCGACAAATTATCGTATCAAGCCTTCGGGGGACATATTCATTTTCTACCATATTGACCCTGCTTCTTGGGTTTCTTCGCTCCCGAAAATCGGGGTGCAGATGAAGGTGTCGGACGAGTTAGTGACTACCGAATGGATGGGTTATGCACAGGAAACGTACAAAGACCGCCAATCGTGTGGCTTTGTAGGTCATTACGAGGCCCCGACGGATGACTTGTTCCACCATTATGTACGTCCCCAGGCGGCAGGAAACCGAATGCAAACGCGTTATGTGTCACTCTTCAACAAAGAGCGTGAACGGATGTTGTCTGCACAGATAGAAGGCCGTAATTGCCAATTCAGTATTTATCCCTATTCTGACGGAACCATTGAACAAGCCCGTCATACCAATGAATTGGAGCAGACGGGATACTACACTTTTAATATAGATTATGCCCAAGCGGGGATAGGCACAGCTACTTGTGGACCCGGCATCAAGGAGAAAGATTTGGTGACAGCCCGCCTTCGGAAGTTTTCCATACATCTTCAAGTAGGTGAGAACGATCTCTTTGAACCTTATTTTGTGGATAAGGTGTATGAGCCCTTTTCGATTCTAAGAACCACTTGCAGAACAATTAACGGTGTTCTTCCAGCAGGAAAAAGGCAGTTGGTTTTGAAAAACAAACCGGATGCTCCTTATAATGAATATCCCGAGCGCAAACTGAAAGATGGACAAATTGGTAATCCCGCTAACTATCACGAAGGATGGGTCGGTTTTTATGGAAATCCGTTGACAGTCCAATACGAAGATTATTACTTTTTTGATGATTCCGTGGAAATCACCTTAAGTTTCGCGCACCATCCCTCGCAGTGGGTATTTCTGCCGCAGAGGGTGACGGTGTCGTATTCCACGAACGGCAAGAGGTACAGCCAGCCCGAGGAGGTCGCGCTGCCCTTCGACCCGGCGTTGAAGGAGAATGACAAGCCGCGAGTCTGCATCCTGCGCCACAAGATCCCGACCAGCGGGGTGAAATACATCCGTATCGAGGCCGAGCCGGTGGAGAAGTTACCGGAGTGGCACGCCGCAGCAGGGGAGAAGGCGTGGATAATGATTGATGAAATTAATGTTGGACGTTAGGACTTTGGCTTTTGGCCGTTAGCTATTAGCATTTGTGCTATTTTAAGCTAATGACTTTAATCTTTTTCTGATCACTACCTACTATAAATCATCTCATCATCACATCATCTAATTTTTAAGAATTTTTAAGACACCATCATTCGAAAAAAATATATTTTTGCGCCTTGGAATAAAAGGCGCAAAAGGTAAATTAAAATCAATAATTATTAACCCAAAAAATTCAAAAAAATGAAAAAAGTATTAAGCTTATTGGCTGTTGCAGCTTTGTTAGTGTTTAACGGATGTAATCCTCCTGCATCAGAAACCCCTATCACAGATGTTCTGAAATCCGCTAAGAAAGGTTGGGTGATGACTTCTGTGAAATCTGTTCCCGCTTACGTGCTTGAATCCGGCGTTGCCCTTGACGAGCTTTTTGCTGACGGCGACTACGAACACGAAACCGGTTTCTTCTATTCATACGAGAAGGACGATGTTGTCATCTTCGGTGAGAACGGTGTTCTGACCATCGATCCCGGCACTCTTCGTCCTGAAGATCCGAGCGAGCCTTATCAGATCGCCACTGCTGCTACGTACTCGGTTGACGAAACTAAACAACAGATTTCGTTCCAAATGCCTTGGGAGTATGACGCTCAACCCGAAATTTGCTCTGTTGTTTCTTACAACAAGAACCAACTGGTTGTCAAGTACACGAGAAACGATGACGACAATCCTACTAAGTCTCAGAATACTCTCACCATCACTTACGTACCTGTTAAGTAATTAGCATTTTTTGATCAGAGTCTGATGAAAAGGACCTTCGTCATTATTGCAATTGCGTTTTTCACCTTGGTGAGTTTCATCAGGTGCAATCCTCAGCATGAACAAAGTGCCACCGAAATTTTGACAGGAAACCAAGGTTGGGTGCTTTCGAAAGCATTTTCCAATCCCGCATATTTTGTGTCGGAAACGGGCACTTTCGCATCTGATTTAATTAATGACGCTTTTCTGAAAGATTATGAAGTTGCGTATATTCTCATTTTTAACACTACTGGCGGTGAAATCGTGAAACCTGGTTCCGTTGTGGCTCCATCTGATAGTGATGGATACATTACGGAAACCACATTGGGGAAATGGGCGTTCGACAACCCCGATAATCCATCCAATATCACGATGCATATCCCGTTCCTTTATGAAAAAGGATTGAAGGATTGTAAAATCCTCAATTTGTCAAAAGAGGAATTAAGAATCAGATTCACAGTGGAAGATGATGAGGATGGAGCTAAGAAAATGTGTACGTTTACAGTGACATACGTCCCGTTAAACAAAAGAAATTAAGAATCACAAATTAAAATCAATTAAAATGAAAAAAGTATTTTTGGCATTATTATGCGCAGGCCTTTTCTTTGCCTGTGGTAACAAGAAAGCTCAAGAACCCGAAGCTTTGATGGACACTGTTCCCGCTGAAGAAGTAATCGAAGAGCCCGTTGCTGAAGAAGTGGCTGAACCCGTTGCTGAAGAACCCGTAGCTCAAACAGCTCCTGCAAAAAAGACCACAACTACTCCTAAGAAAAACGAAAACGCTACGATGACGACCACTAAAGAAACCCAATCAGTGGAAGAGCACGCTAAACAATCAGCTAACAGAATTGCTAACAAGGCTATCGATAAAGCTGAGTCTGAAGCTACCAATACCTTAGTGAATGGTGGTAAGAAAAAAAGATAATTTTTCTTGTTTTTCATAAAAAAAGGGTGTTCTTCACGAACACCTTTTTTGTTTTAAAAAAAAGTGTACTTTTGTGCAATTTTTCTAGAGCATATAAAGTGATGAATATCAAGGAGAAAATACGCATAATACCTGATTTCCCGACACCGGGAATTCAGTTTTATGATATTACTACGTTGCTTGGCGACGGGCAGTCGTTCCGCGAAACCATCGACAATATGGTGCAGATTGTGCAAAAATACAATCTTGATGTGATTGTCGCTCTTGAGTCGCGTGGCTTTTTCTTCGGACCGGCCATCGCTTACCAACTAGGTCTCCCTTTCGTACCCATACGCAAAGAAGGCAAACTCCCATACACCACTTATAAAGAGAAATATTTGCTCGAATACGGCAGTTCAGCGATGGAAATCCACACTGATGCCGGAATCGATAATCAAAAAGTGCTTGTCGTGGATGATGTGCTGGCTACCGGCGGCTCCATGGAAGCGGCTGTTAATCTCGTCAACCGCTTTCACCCCAAAGAGATTCATCTGCTTTTCCTGATGGAGTTGAAGGCGCTGAATGGGCGCAAGAAGTTGTCCAAATATACAATAGACAGTTTATTAACCGTATAAAATACCTATCAAATAAATTTTTTATGAAAAATATCGATTGGAAAAACCTTTCATTCGGTTATGTGAAAACCGATTACAATGTCCGCTGTTATTTCAGAAACGGCGAATGGGGAAAACTGGAATTGTCTTCTGACGAATACATTCCGATGCACATGGCTGCTTCTTGCTTGCACTATGGTCAAGAAGCTTTCGAGGGCATGAAAGCCTTCCGCGGCAAAGACGGTAAAGTGCGCTTGTTCCGTTGGGAAGAGAACTGGAAACGTCTCAACAGCTCTGCCGACACCATCATGCTGGCTCCCATCCCTGAAAAGCTGTTCTTCGACGCTTTGGAGATGGTGATCAAGTCCAACGCCGAATATATCCCGCCTTACGGCACCGAGGGTTCCCTTTACATTCGTCCGCTGCTCATCGGCACCGGCGCTACCATTGGTGTGAAACCCGCTGACGAATACCTCTTCGTCGTGTTCGTGATGCCCGTAGGTCCTTATTTCAAGGAAGGTTTCAAACCCACTGACATGCAGATCGCTAAGGATTACGACCGCGCAGCTCCCCTGGGTACCGGTCACGTGAAGGTTGGCGGTAACTACGCAGCTTCTCTCCGCGCTGGCGAACGCGCCCACAAAGAGGGTTTCAGCGCTTCCATTTTCGCTGATGCCAAGACGAAGACCTTCATCGATGAAGCTGGCCCCGCTAACTTCTTCGGTATCAAGGACGGCAAGTATGTGACCCCGGATTCCGGCTCCATCCTGCCTTCTATCACCAACATGAGCCTCCGCACCATTGCTGAAGACCTTGGTCTCGTCGTAGAGAGACGTCACGTCAGACTCGACGAAATCGACACCTTTGAGGAAGCTGGTGCTTGCGGTACCGCAGCTGTCATTTCCCCCATCCACAAGATTCAGGACAGAGAGACCGGCAAGGAATATGTCATCTCCAAAGACGGCAAACCTGGTCCTTGGTCTATCAAGATGCGTGAGATGCTCATGGGCATCCAATACGGCGAAATCGAAGACAAATTCGGTTGGTGCACCATCGTGGACTGCTAAACATTTGTCAATCAACAATAAAAAGGGGGTGCTTTGCGGCATCCCTTTTTTGTATTTCTATCGCAAAAAATCGTATTTTTGCACTTTATTGCAAAAAAAGAAGCATGTCAATAATTGTAAACAACGTCACTAAAGTTTTTGGGCAACAATATGCGCTCAATAAAGTCAGTTTTGAAGCCAAAAAAGGCGAAATTGTAGGCTTTTTAGGACCAAACGGAGCAGGAAAGACTACAATGATGAAAATCATCACAGGACTCATACCACCTACGGAGGGTGAAGTCTCTGTCTGTGGCCTCGATATTTGGAAGGATTCCTTGAAACTGCATCAGATTGTGGGTTACCTGTCTGAGGCCAACCCACTTTACTACGATATGTATGTGCGTGAGTTTCTGCTGTTTGTCGCGGGCGTTTTTCGCTTGAAGGACAAACAGAAAAGTGTCGATGAGGTTATTGAACGCACGGGACTGACACCGGAGCAGCACAAGAAAATCGGAGCATTGTCGCGTGGTTACAAACAGCGTGTCGGTATTGCGCAAGCCCTGATCCATAATCCCGAGGTGCTGATTTTGGACGAACCTACGACAGGCCTTGATCCAAACCAACTGATTGAAATTCGAGAACTTATACGATCTTACGGTCAGAATCGTACCGTCCTGCTATCTACTCATATCATGCAGGAAGTGCAAGCTATGTGCGACCACGTCATCATTATCAACAAAGGCGAATTGGTGGCCGATACGCTTACCAAAGACTTGCATTTGTTGGCTGAAAAGGTCGGACTCAAAACCGCTGACGATTTGGATGCTCTCGGTATGGAACAACTGTTCCATCGTTTGACGCAATAGTAAAGATATATGTTCCAAATGGGTTGCAAGCCTGGCTCGTGTCAGCCTAAGGAGAAGGAAGAGAATCCGGGGATTGGATGACGATGAATGACGATGAAAGAAAAGATGAAAGAAAAGATGAATCAACGAATTACGAAACCATATATCAGGCATGACGGGAAATTGGTAGAGGTCCCGTTAGAAGAAGCATTTCAATATATTAGCCAAAGATTGCAGAAGCCGAAAGTAAATAGCACATTGGTGATGAGCTCCGGTAGCTATTCCAATGAAACGCTCTATCTATTGCAGCGATTGGCTCGTACAGCATTGAATACCAATGCGTTGAGTGCATCAGATTACTATCGTCGTGGCACTGATTTCTTTGCCGATAAGAACGATATTCTGCCGTTTGCGGAGATGTTCCAATCGGACAAATTTTATTGCATTTTTCCTAACGATGCAGAGATGTTGCGCACAACGTCTCTGCGGACCCCAGAAACATTAAAGGCCGTCTTTGAAATTTTAAAACATTGTCCTGATACCCCGCGATATTGGTTCAACACCCCCGAGACTCTGAATATTACCGATTATCACGCCTTTTTCAGGAGCGTTAACACATATATTCTCCAAAATCATCTAGAAAAAGGCATTTATGTAGATGTTTTGGGGAAGAATTATGGGGAGTATAAGCAGGCTCTGTTGAAAGAGGATTATGCGGCGCTGTTACAGAAAAATAATCTTCAAGATGTTGACATACAACGATTTGTTGATGATTTGCTCACCATAACCGCTCCTGCGTTTATCGTGTGGGAAGCATGGTTGACTGAGGCGGCCTATCATGAATTGGAAAATCTTTGTATGCTCATTGATGTGCAATCAAAGCCGGCCGCTGGATTCTTGACCATCAAACGTGAAATCAACACTCAAGGGCTTTTCGACATGGGCTTTTTCTCGCACATAGCGCCTGGTGGTCACAAAATGAATACCGAAAGGCAGCAAAAAATGGAAAACGTGTTGCAAACTTCGGTTTGTATTGAACCTGTGGATGTGGCTGCCACCATCGACTGTTGCGGATTCTCAAATGTGCTTTTGTGGAATGCCAATCTTTTGGATATTCCGCAAGATGTTGTTACTCAGGTTAAAAATGCTGACTTCTCCTTATTGCATACCGCTTATTTCCCTGGAAATGCTGACCTCTACGACGTGATTCTCCCCGCTGATTTACCAGAGGAGTTGTCGGGTACCTACACCGACACCGCTAAGGTGCCACACCAGTATGTCTCGGATTCTGATAGCTGTTTAGAGTATAACAACTTACAGCAAATCAGCCGTATAGCATCCCAATACGGATTCCATTTTCCAGATACACCTGATGAGGTTTTCTTAGAATACATTTCTTTCATGGAAGCCGGATGCCACAGCAGCGAACGCCATTTCTTCAAAAGCTAACCTGAACTTTGACACTATTCCCTACTCCCTACTCCCTAAAATATAACCAGCTTCAATAACCGATAACCGATAACCCATAACCATTAAAAGTGTATTTTTGCCTCGTGAAAAAAGTCGAAAATCATCATACTCCACTTCAGGAATTGCACGGACGTTGTTTGTTCGTGTCGGACGCGCATTTCCGCACGCCGCAGGATGCTCCCAGTGCGCAACGCGAGGAATGGTTGATCCATCTCATCCGGGATGCGGGTCCTTTCCAACATCTGTTCCTGTTGGGTGATATTTTCGATTTTTGGTTCGAGTATCGAGATGTTGTGCCGAAGGGGTATGTGCGTCTTTTCGCTTTCTTGAAAGATCTTAATGCGCAAGGTGTTCAGATTCACTACTTTATAGGCAATCATGATATGTGGGTGGAGAACTATTTCGAAGAGCTTTTTGGTGCCAAAGTTTATACGGATCCACAATTGCTATCTATTAACGGACGGCGTTGCTTTGTGGGTCACGGTGATGGCCTTGGGGGAAAACAACGCAGGTATATGTTGGTCAAGCGTATCTTTCGCTTCCGTCCTAATCAGGTGTTATACAGTATGTTGCACCCTAGAACGGCCTTTGCTGTCGCACGTTTTTGTTCTCATCAAAGTCGCGAGTCCCACGACGAAAGTATGTTACACTTTCAAGATGAGAGGGAATATCAGGTCATGTTTGCACGTGATTTTCTTCTCTCCGCCGACATTGATTTTTTCATTTTCGCCCATCGCCATGTGCCTGTCCGTTACGACCTCACTCCTAATTCCATATTATTCAATGTTGGCGATTGGTTGACTCATTTTACTTACTTGACTTTTGCACCTGAGGATACAGAACCTATTCTACATCAAGATTTTACATCAAAACTTTAAGAATCTATGGAAAACATTAATAATATTCCGCATCGCGCGGGCTTCGTAAATATCATCGGCAACCCCAACGTGGGCAAAAGCACCCTCATGAATCAATTGGTGGGGGAGAAGGTCTCCATCATGACCTCCAAAGCACAGACAACTCGTCACAGAATCAAAGGCATTGTTAACGGCGACGACTATCAGATCGTCTATTCCGACCTGCCTGGCGTGCTTGATCCCGCATACATGATGCAGAAATACATGATGCGATTTGTCACAGATTCGTTACAGGATGCTGACATCATCCTCTATCTCATTGAATGTGGCGAGACGAAATACAACGAAATGTTGGTCGAAAAAATCAACAAAATGGGCATTTCTGTGGTGTTTATCATCAATAAAACGGATAAATACACCGCAGAACAAGTGGAAGAATCCAAAAATCATTGGCAAACCATCTTCCCCGAGGCTGATGTCTTTGCTATTTCTGCATTAAAGGGAGTCAATATAGAAGCAGTCCGTGACCGTATCATTGCATTGTTGCCCGAATGCCCGCCATACTTCCCCAAAGATGCCCTCACAGATCGTCCGATGCGCTTTTTTGTATCGGAACTCATTAGAGAACAGATACTTCTACAGTATAAAAAGGAAATTCCATACAGTGTGGAAGTAGTGGTGGAAAGCTATAAGGAGGAACCGGATCTCATACGGATAGCCGCGACCCTCTACGTGGAAAGATCCACGCAGAAGGCTATCATCATCGGTAGCAAGGGATCAGCTATCAAAAAACTTGGAACCGATGCGCGACTGTCCATAGAAGACTTCCTGCAAAAGCATATCTTCCTTGACCTGTCCGTCAAAGTGCTGAAAGACTGGCGCAACAACGAACTGCTAATGAAGAAGTTCGGGTACTCTTTAGGAGATTGATGCAACGTGCATTAAGAGTTTCCACCGCTACGCATCATACGTCTTGGTGACACCATTCTTCTGAGTTCCGTTCATGAAGTTTTCAAACTTCTGAACCTCTTCAGGGTCAGTGACTCTACGAACTTTGACCTCGATACCGTGCGCTTGGAGGTTCTTTTTCATCTTTTTCACCATGTCGTACAGTTCCTCGTCTTCGCATTCCTGGTCGTTCATTTCTTCCATCTCCATGGGGTGCTCTTCTTCGTACTTCTTTTTGAATTCCATGAATTTCCTCATCAATTCGACAAAGTTGTCGTCCTGCTGCATCTTCTGTTTGGCCTCCACCAAATCCTCAATGGCAATCATCACATTGATGAACTTCTGAATGAAGGGTATCCATGATGTGGCATTTGTCGTTTTGGAACCTGGATTCTCCTCACGCGCCTCTTTTTGCGCGTTGTTTTTTTTTTCGTTTTCTACGGCCTGTTTCATTTCGTTGCCGTCTTCTGTCAGTTTTTTTTCTTTTTTATCTTTCATAGTGATTAAATTTTGTCCTACAAAAATACAACGAGAATTCGCTGTTGTCAAGGGTTTTGTGAAATTTTTTTCTCGCTGATACACAGCGAGATGTAAAATTGCAAAAAATAAATTAACAATTAATAGTTAAATTACATATACCCATTTCGCAGAAAAACGAGGTTGGTGGCGCATAATCGTTATTTTTGTATTTTTGCAACCTCAATATTAAGAATATGAAATATAAACGTATATTGTTGAAATTAAGTGGCGAGTCGTTGACAGGTGACGATGGATATGGCGTAAGTTACAGTCACATTGTACATTACGCGACGGAAATCAAAGCAGCGGTGGATGCTGGTGTGCAGGTAGCGGTAGTGATTGGCGGCGGTAACATCTTTCGTGGTGTGCAAGGCGCGTCTTCTGGTTTCGAACGTCGTCAGGGCGACCAAATGGGAATGTTAGCAACTGTTATCAATGCTTTAGCGGTACAGGGGGTTTTGGAAGAGATGCATGTGAAAGCCAGAGTCTTATCAGCTGTTAATATCGAAGGTGTGTGCGAGAAAACCTCTTGGCGCAAAGCAATTGAATCATTGGAAGCTGGCTATGTGACGTTCTTGGCCGGCGGCACAGGTAATCCTTTCTTCACAACAGACACGGGCGCAGCACTCCGCGCATTGGAAATCAAAGCGGATCTGCTTATCAAGGGCACTCGCGTGGACGGTGTATATACCGCAGATCCGGAAAAAGATCCTAACGCTGTGAAATTCACGGAGATATCCCTCGCAGAGGCCTATCAAAAGAATCTGAGAATCATGGACATGACTGCTTTTGCCCTCTGTCAGGACAATAAAATGCCCATCTATGTTTATGATGCCAACACTAAAGGCAATTTGCTTAAGGTGCTGAATGGTGAACCGATTGGAACCCTTTTATACTAAGAATATGGCTGAAATTAATCAAAATATTCCCGAAATCACGCCCGAAGAAGAGCGTAAACTTGAAAAAATGGCCGCACGAAGGACTTCCTTCAAGATTCATTTCGCCATTTTTCTTATTGCTAACGTCTTTTTGTGGGTGGTTTGGTACTTCTTGTTTAAAGGCAGTGAGGATATAACTTTCCTGAAAGCCATCCTTTTTGTATTGATTGTTTGGCTTCTGGCGGTGGTTCTTCACTATATGATTGTCTATAAGTGGACAAAATCTTATAAAGAGAAAGAACTTTCTTCTTTGAAAAAGTTGCATCAACAACATCTTCAGGAGATTGCGGCGTTGAAGGCGGAAATGAGTCACGAGAACGAAAGTGCTTCCGAAGAGGATTCTGAGGAAGAAGAAAACAGTAACAGTAATTTAATCGATTAAAACATATCAAAATGGATACACAAACCTGCTTGAAACAAGCTAAAGATTCTATGAATGCGACTGTAACGCATTTTGACAAAGAGTTACAGAAAGTACGCGCTGGAAAGGCTTCTCCCCAAATGTTGGACGGCATCAAGGTCGATTATTATGGCAACCCCACACCTATCGATCAGGTGGCCAACGTGAACACGCCCGATGCTCACCAGATTGTCATTCAACCTTGGGAACGTAACATGCTGCCTGTGATTGAGAAAGCTATCTTGGCTGCCAACATTGGCGTAACCCCGCAAAACAACGGCGAATTCATCCGTTTGGTGATTCCCGCTCCGACAGAGGAACGTCGTAAAGAGCTGGTGAAGAAAGCTAAACAGGATGCTGAACAAACCAAAGTGGCTATCCGCAATATCCGCCGTACTGCTAATGATGAGGCAAAGAAACTGAAAGACGATGGTGTGGAAGAAGATGCCATCAAAAAACTCGAAGGCGACATCCAGAAAGCCACCGACGAAGCCATCACCAAGGTCGATAAGATCATGGAGGCTAAGGAAAAAGAGATAATGACCGTTTAATTATCAATCATTTATAAAATTTAATCGTATGAATATTCCTGAAAATTTGAAGTATTCCCAAGACCACGAATGGTTAAGAGTGGAAGGTGAATTTGCGTATGTTGGTATTTCCGCACACGCTGCTAACGAACTGGGCGACATCGTTTTCCTGGACATCCCTTCTGTGGGTGAGACGCTGGATAAAGATGAAGTTTTCGGTTCTATCGAAGCTGTGAAGACCGTTGCTGACCTGTTGTTACCGGTTGCTGGCGAAATTGTTGAATTCAATGAAGCCCTCGAAGGCGAGCCTGCTCTCGTGAACAGCGATCCTTACGGTGAAGGTTGGATTATCAAAATCAAGATGACAGAGCCTGCACAAGTGGCTGAGCTGATGGATGCTGCCGCTTACACTGCAATGCTTGGATAATCTTTCGTTGCATATTGTAGAAACGCGAGTCATCTCCGTTTCTATAGCATAAAAAAAGCCTGCGAATTTCGCAGGTTTTTTTATGTTGTTTAGGAATATTTCCGTCTAAGCAAATCACAGAACGAAAGGTATGCATCCGACTTGGAATCCCAAAAGAATTTCTGTTTCAGCTCTTCAAGGCAATCGAAAGCCTCTTCCATATTCTTGCATTCGTTCAACAACTTAATAGAAGTACTGAAATCTTCTCCGCGATTGTGGAATAACTCTTTGATATAGATAAACTTATCGTTAATGGAAATCGCCTTGGTCAAATCGCCCACTTTGGCACGTTGATATTGGCTGCTAATGGAGTGATCTTCGCGTTTTTCGTTGAAGAGGTCATTAAGGGAGCGTTGCAGGGGTCTTTGAATTAAAGGTTCGGGCTTATGTGCCGGTGTTGGCGTAGGTTGAGGTTGTGCAGGCGCACTCTTCGGCGGGATGAATTGCAGGATGTCATCCTCTTCGTGATTATCCTTTTCCGAGACAGCCTCTTCTTTTGTAATTTCTTCATTTACAGTGTTTTTATCCTCGATAATCACTGTATCATCTTGATTGTCAGCTTTTTCTTGAATTTCAGGTTCCGTCTCTTCATTGGCTACATGGATTTCAAAATCCGTTTCAATAAAGAGTTCGTCGGCGTTATCATGGATTTCTGTAGGTTTCTCATCTACAGGCTTTTTTTCTTCTACTTCATCGAAAATATCTTCTTGCTTTTCAGGTTGTTTGGGCGTAGCGGGAGCGGGTTCAGGCTTAGGAGCATGTTGTGCTTGTGCTTCTTCAATCTCATCGGCAATCTTTTGAAGTTCCTGTTCTACAGGGTGATAACTTTCATGCTCAGGATCCAGGAACAGTTCAATGTCCTCTTCCAGTGTCTTGGCAGGCGTATATTGCTTTGCCGGTCGTGCTGGGGCGGGTTGCTCCATCGGAGCGGCGTACTCCTCAGTCTCCATATTTGAAACAAGCACGTAAAGTTTTCTCATCTTTTCAAGGAGAATATCTTTTTCAATGCGTGCCATTTTAATCTCTTTCGAACTGTCAGATAGCCATTTATCCATCAATTCTGACAAATTTTGATAGGCTTCATTCATTTTTTTGCAATTTTTATATCAGGTTAATGGTTTTTATATTAATTTTGCACTCGAAAAAAGCGCACAAAAATACGAAATTTATACATATTAGATAGAGATGTTTTTAGAAAATAAAGCGAGTAGGAATCATAAAAAAGGATGGATAGAGGTGATATGCGGATCTATGTTTTCCGGAAAAACGGAAGAATTGTTACGTCGTATCCGTCGTGCGGAGTTTGCCAACCAAAAGATAGAATTGTTTAAACCAGCTCTCGACACGCGGTATGATGAGGCGGAAGTGGTTTCTCATAACGATAATTCCCGCATTTCCACTCCTGTAAACAACTCTTCGGAAATCCTTCTATATATTAATATGAATGATGTGCAGGTGGTGGCTATTGACGAAATCCAGTTCTTTGATGATGGTATTGTGGATGTGTGCAATAAGTTGGCAGATGCAGGTATTCGCGTGATTGTCAGTGGATTGGATATGGACTACAAAGGGATGCCATTCGGACCGATGCCCAAGCTGATGGCGGTGGCAGAGTATGTCAGCAAGCAACATGCGATATGCACGCGCTGTGGCGACCTCGCGCATTTTTCCTACCGCATCGTGCCCGACGAGCAACAAGTGCTTTTGGGCGAGAAAGATGCCTATGTACCGCTCTGCCGTCACTGCTTTGATGAGGCGATGAAGGAGGTTTAAAGGTTTAGGGTTTATGGTTAGGGTTTAGAGCGTCAAACCTTTCCTTAAGAAGCCCGTAGAGCTGACATCCCACAGGCAAGGGCGTAAGCCCTTGTATATAATGCATGTATATAATGCATGATTATGTTAAGCGGTTTCAATGGTTTTGTTTTTGATGTTGCCGGCGGTGATGACCGCAATGGCGGCCCATACAATCACGGAAAGTTTGTCTGTGTCCAGGAAATTATTGAAAACTCCGTGCGAATAGTACGAAATCAATGCCAATGTTGCACATAAAACAATGATTTTCAAAGTTTTGTCTTCTGCATAAATGTACGTGGTGATGCCATAGTAGAGAAAGACGAATACGATGGCAAACACGGTGAGCATCCCGAAGATACCTGTTTCAGCACATGGGCCGATGTATTCGCTGTGTGCATTGCCGCCATCCCCGAAGTCGGTGGAGATGATGGTTCGGTAATAACCCACTTGGAATGGCGCATATTCAAACTGGTAAGTGCCTGGCCCCCAACCGAAAACAGGTTTCTCCTTAATCATTCTGAAAGCAGCAGTCCAACGGTTAATACGTTCCATGTTTGAGGCATCGGTGCTGATATTCGACATAGATTGGATGTGCTCTACGAAGTTGCCGGAAGAATCTTGACTGTTACGGCTCATTTTGTAAAGGATGTCGTCAGCGTAGAAAAAGAGCAGCACGCCGATTACCAGTCCTCCGCTGATCAACCACGACAGTTTGATACGAAGTTTAAGGATAATCAGCACACCGACGGCCAGCACAAGACTGATCCATGCAGCACGGCTGAACGACAAGTAGAATCCTATTGCCAAAATCAGAGTGAGGACAATATAAAAGACTTTTTGATGTAACTTGTTGTCGGGCAGGAAGTAAAAACCAGCGGTGAGTGGCAGCATAAAGGCCAGTGCAGCACCGTAAGCCGTATGGTCGTTGTAGAATGGCGACATCACGTAGTGGGCGTAGTGCTCATCGAAACCGCTGAGGGCATGTAGGTATGTGGTGATAATCACAATGATGGCGAGTCCTACCGCGTAACAGTTGAAGTAGCGCACGGCGTTTTTCATGTCGTCTTCCAACATTTGGAGGAAAAACCAGTAACAGGAGGTGATGAACCATAGTTTGGAAGCGAAAAACTTGAGGGAAACCACTGGTCGGACGCTCGTCAAGCAGGTGATAAACATCCAACCGAGGTAAACCAGGACGGCGATTGAGACGGGATGTTTCAAAAGCTTGCGGTTATAATGCAGGTCGTACAAGATGCGGGCGAAGAAGACGATAGTCAGCATAATCATCAGTCCCTCAGAGGGTAAGGAAAGTCCAAGTTGGATGTCTTTGCTGCTAAAGATGATAGAGAAAGGGGTGCTGAAGGCCAGCAGATACATGGCGATGTCAGCATGAAAGAAGACAATATACATACCCAGCACAGCCACCGTAATCAGTTGGAACAGAGGAAATTCCCGAATGATAGCGTAGCCGTTGCCCAACACAAGAGCCATGGCGATTATGAAACCGATAATCTGCCGTTTAGAGATCTTGTGTATCAGCTGCTGTATTTCTTCTATTAGGTTGGTTTTCAATTCTTTCAATAAAAAGAAGAACAATCATTGTCAGAATGAAGGCGCAAAGAGTGGAAATCACGATGATGAGCGATTTCTTGGGATAGAATTTTTTGTCGGCGGGGAAAGGATTGTCGATAACAAATTTCACTGGCATGATGGTGGTCATATCCATCTTGGCATCCAACATTTTCTGCTTACACAGAGCGTGATATTTGCTGAAGTTGTATTCCAAATCTTGGTAAGAAGTGAGTTGAGCACCATATTTTGCGATTGTATCTTGCTCTTTCTGAATGCGTTGCATTGCTGCAGTGTTGCCTTGTGCGGCAGCGATAGCATACTGTTGTGTGAGACGTTCGCTCTGGGTTTTCACATCGAAAACGCCATGAGCCATAAGGGCTCGGATGGAGTCGTTGACCATTGCGATTTCATGTTCAATGGAATCCAGTTGGTTTTGCAGGATGGTGTAGGCGGCCAAGGCGCGCTCATGCTCCACGCGGTTTTTGATGGTATCCAGCCAACGCACCACATCGAGGGTCATCTGGTAGGCGCGTTGAGGATCCCAGTCGCTCACGGAAACAGAAATAGCACCGTATTCCGTGCGTTTGACGGTCATGTTATTCTGAATAGTCTTGTATAATTTCGTTTGCCCACCCTTTTTGTTGAGGTTAATGTTATAATATTCCGCCAGTTTGTATTTTTCGATGAGCGAGTCTTTGATGGCGACGGCATTGAGGAACGGAAACATCTGTTCGGTTTCGTCCACAGTAGCTAAAGCCTTGATTTCCAGACGTTCGTTGTAGTTTTGCTCATTCAGGAGGATTTTGGATACGGAACTGGTGCGCGGGGCATAAATGATAGCCGTGGATTTGAATCGCGGGCGCACTAAGAAGGAACAGGCTGCAGAGATGAATACAGTGGCACCACAAACGATGAGCAACCACTTACGCCACTTCCACATAAATTGCAACAGACTGAAAGCGTTGTACTTGTCTTGTTTTTCCATTGAGTTTTGAAATATTTTTTGAATAAAATCGGGATTTACAGCAGTCCTAACTCCATTTTGGCAGCTTCTGTCATGCAATCCATCGTCCACGGCGGGTCGAAGGTGACATCCACCACCACTTTGTTTACACCAGGAATCATCTGCACGCGTGTCTGCACCTCCATAGGCAAACTTTCCGCCACGGGACAGTTGGGTGCAGTAAGGGTCATCAAGATGTAAACATCGTTGTTCTGGTTGACTTCTAATTTGTAGATAAACCCTAATTCCCAAATGTTTACGGGAATTTCTGGATCGTATATCGAATTGAGAACTTCAATTACCTTGGTCTTCATATAATTTTTAGTTTAATGCTTTTTCTCTTAAAGAATTAAATCCGTAGCCTAACGTTTCAGAGGCATCTAATATTGTGACAAAAGCGTTGGCGTCGATTTCGTGGACGAAATGGATGAGTACTGGCAGCTGTTTGCGGGAAATAGAAGTGAAAATGATCTTTTTTTCGTCGTGGTTGTACATGCCTTCGCCGTTGAGGTAGGTGCCGCCACGGTCAAGTTCGTCAAAGATGCGTTGGCGGATTTCTTCGTAGTGGTCGGAGATGATGAGCACAGCTTTGTTGGAGTGAAAGCCCGCGATGACCTTGTCCATGACAATGCCGGTTACGTAAATCACTAACCATGAGTACAAAGGGATCGTCCAGTCTTTGAAAGCGACCAAAGCGATGAGTACGATGGTGGAATCAACGCAAATGAGTAGCGTGCCGAGGGGAATGTGCTTGATGTACTTGCTGAGGATCATGGCGATAATGTCGGTGCCGCCAGAAGTGGCGCGGGTTTTGAAGATCAGTCCCAAACCGATGCCGATTATCACGCCGCCGCAGAGGGCAAGAATGAAGGAGGCAGAAGGGTCGGGGGTCATGGGGTCGCTAGCCAGAGGAATCAATGGAGCGTAGCCATAAATCTTTTCCCATAGAGAAATAAATGCAGGTAGGGAGATGACTCCGACGAGTGTTTTCATTCCGAATTTAGGTCCCAGCCAAAGGGTACCGATGAGCAACAACGGCAAATCCAGACAGATGCCGGAGAGACCGATCGGGAAGTTGAAGATGTGGTGGAGGATGATGGCGATACCATAAACGCCGCCAGGCGCAAGTTTGAGCGGCGAAATAAACACCACGAATCCAATGGACATGATGAAAGTGCCCAAAAGAATTAGACTGTATGTTTTGATAATATCCTTTCTTTTTTCCGGTGATAATTTCATTTTTCGTGAGATTAAAAGGAAGCTGCAAAGATACAAATTTTTTAGGGTTGGTCAAGAATAAGTATTATCGACTGACAACAAACTATGCTGAAAAATTAAAAATCCGCTGTTTATAAGTAATTTTTACAACAATAAAATGCCCTTTTGAAAGTTGTATTTTTGTTCGTTTGTAAAATAGGTTTATAATCAGCTGATATATGAAAATATTCAAAGTTAGTCTGTTGCTGTTGATGACTGCATTTTGCGCCGTGTTTCCGGCCTCTGCACAGCGGACAGAGAATTTTAAATCGCCGCTTTATGAATACCAAACTGCGGTGGACTTGTTCAACAAAGAGAAGTATGGTTCGGCGCAACAATACTTTAAATATGTATATGAAAGCACCGAGGACAAACAGCATGACCTGAAGACCAACTCGCTTTTCTATCAAGGCGTGTGTGCAGCCAAACTCGACAACCAGGATGCCGGCTTCCTGCTACAGACCTTCATCGACCGCTATCCTGTGCATACTTCCGTGCCTGAAGCCCGATTCTATTTGGGTCGCTTCTACTTTGCCCGCAAAAACTACAAAAAAACCATCGCTCAGTTCGATGAAATCTATGAATCGGACATTCAACCCGAAAATGTGCAGGAATATCATTTCAAAAAAGGATATTCCTACTTTATGACGGAAGATTTCGACAATGCCAAAATGATGTTCCGCAAGGCACGGGAGGAGGAAGGTCCCTATAAGGAGCGCAGCACTTACTATCTTGCTTGCATGGCTTACCAATCCGAACAGTATGACGCGGCTTTGGAGGACTTCCTTACCTTAAAAGACAATCCCGATTTCAAGAACGAGGTGCCCTACTTCCTAACCCAAATCTATTTCAAAGACGGCAAATATGACGAAGTACTGCAAGTTACACCCGATATTAACCAACCGAAGGATAACAACCAGGCGCAAATGACACGCTGCAAGGCTCTTTCCTACTATAATCTGAATCAATATGAAGAGGCAGCAGGTGAGTTCGCTAAGTTGCAGGAAAACAATTTGATAACGCTTGATCGAAACGATTGGTTTGCTATGGGTTTCACAGATTACCGTGTGCAACGTTACAACGAGGCCATTACGGATTTTTCTCATGCTGCCAATGACAAGAATCCCGACCAGATGACCCAGCAGTGCTATTTCCTCATTGCCGACTGTTATATGAAAACAGGACAACGTACGCTGGCATCCCAAAGTTTCAAGGAGGCTTCTAAATATGATTTCGATCCTGCAATTAAGGAAGAAGCCCTCTTCAACTATGCGAAACTGCAATGCGAAACTTCCACCAGTCCCTTTAACAACGGCATAGAGGCGTTGCAGGATTACCTGAACCAGTACCCGCATGCCAGCCATAGCGAGGAGGCCGCCAACTACCTGTCGCGGATTTATCTTTCCACCAAGAACTACCAAGCCGCTATCAGTTCCATCGAGAAGCTCAAGTCCAAGAGTCCGGCTATCTTGAAAGCTTATCAGCGTTGCACCTTTAACCGCGCCTTGGAATTGATTAACAATCGCAATTATAAAGATGCTATCGCATTGTTAAATAAAACGTTGTCTTCTCCTTCGGATAAAAAAATCCATCTGGATGCCATGTATTGGAAAGGCGAAGCTCAATATCGGAACGAGCAATTCAAGGATGCCTATTACTCTCTTCAATCTTATCAGAATGCAGACAAGGCTTCTTCTAATGAGTATTATGTAAACTCTTATTACTCACTGGGTTATGCGGCATTAAAGCTGAAACGCTATAGAGATGCCGCCAACCATTTCAAAACCTATTTGAATAAGTCTAAAAAATCAGAAGATATTGATATACAAGCGGATGCATCAGCACGATTGGCAGATTGTTACTTTATGCAACAGGATTTGTCCAATGCTATCAAATATTATGACCAATGTGAGCGCTTGGGGCAGTCGAATGCAGATTATGCGGTATATCAGTTGGCCAAATGTTATGGGTATCAGAAGAATAACAGCAAGAAAATCCAGACGTTGGACAGATTGTTAACGACATATCCGAATACAAGTTATAAGGATGATGCGGAATATGACTTAGCGGTGACCTACCATACGCAAAATGATTATGCGAGTGCAATTTCTGCTTATAAGTCGTTTATTAAAAATCACCCGAAGAGCCCCTATATTCGTCAGGCTCACACTCGCTTAGCGCAAGCTTACTTGAACAGCGACAACCCGCAAATGGCTATTTCGACGTACAAGTATGTGGTGGAGACTTACCCGGGTTCGCAAGAAGCCAAGGATGCTTTGGCAAACTTGGAAACTATCTACACGGAAAACGGCAATACAAGCGAATTTTTCGACTATGTACGTTCCAAAAACATGAATATTTCCGCCGACCGTCAAGATTCTATCGCGTTTAAGGCGGCAGAGACCAAATACAATCGTGGTGATTGCGAAGCTTCCATTGCCGCGTGCCAGGACTATATTCGTCAGTTCCCGAATGGCTCTTTCGTGGCCAAGGCGCATTTTTACAAGGGTGAATGCGAGTACGGCATGAGACGCTATGACGATGCACTTGCTGATTACGAGGTGATTATCAAGAAGTATAAAACGGAATACAATGTGACCGCGCTTCACAAAGCGGCTTCTATATTATATAATGACAAGAAATATTCCAAGGCATTGACCTATTTCAACAAGTTGATGGAAAATACGACGAATGAGGACGAGCTGGTGTATGCGAATAACGGTGCAATGCGTTGCGCTTACTTCTTGAAGGAGTACCGCGCGGCGCTTACCAGTGCCGAGAACATCATCAAATCTAATCAATCTGATCAGGATTTGTTGTCGGAGGCGTTGCTGATTGCCGGTAACTCTGCTTTGGCACTCAATGAGTTAACCACAGCGAAGACCTATTATGGTCAGTTGGTACCCAAGGGTAGCAACGACTTGTGTGCCGAAGCTGCTTACCATTTGGCAGACATTGCGTTAAACAACGACAAGAATCTGGACGATTGCGAGGTGCGTATCAAAGCCATTCTTGGTAGCGACTATTCTTCCGAATATTGGTACGCCCGTACGTTTATTCTCTATGGCGACCTTTACAAGGCCAAAGGCAACTATTTCCAGGCACGCCACACCTACCAAAGTATTGTGGACAACTATGCTGGCGAGGACTTGGTGAAACTTGCAAAGGAAAAGATTGCAGAAATTGATGCGTTGGAGAAGTAGTAAGTAAACGGTTAGAAGGTAAATAGAATATTGATAATATGAAAAAGATAACGATATTTATATTGATGTTGTTTGTGGCCAGCGTTTTACGGGCGCAGGTGGTGGATACGGCACAATTGTTGATCAAATATGTGCCGAAATTGGCCAATTCCAACAAAATCAACCAACAGGCAGTACTGAATGATTCAGTAGTGAGCGAGAAGGTGGAGTTCAACTACGTCATCGCTCCGAATAAGCCGATACTGGATTTTCAGCCAGGTGAAATGCAAGTGGGCAAGCTCAATCCTGAGATAAAGGAACGATATTACCGTAATTACATCAAGCTTGGTTTCGGTTATCCGATCACCCCGTTGGCGGAACTGTCGATGCATAATTGCCAGAATCCCAAGAATTCCTATGGGTTGAATTTCCACCATTTCTCTTCGTGGGCGAATCCAATTGGCAAGGAACAGAAGAAATACGCTTATGCACCTACCAGCGACACACGCTTACATCTCTTCTTTAATCACATTTTCAAGAATTACACGTTCTATTCATCGATTGATTACAATCATGAATTGGCTAATTTGTATGGATATTCTACGGACTGGGTGCGTTCGGAAATCTTCGAAAATCCGGATTATTACTACAGCAAAGAGTATCGCGATAGTATCAAGAACAATTTCAATCATGTGCGTGCCGAGGTAGGCTTCCGTTCCAATTACACGACGGAAGATAAGAAAATGAAAGAGGATGTGCGGGTTAATTACGATTTCCTGCGTACTTATTGGAGAAACATGGAGCACCATGTGGGTTTGAAAGGAATGTTGGCCTACGATGCTAAATTTTTGAAAATATCTGGTTATCAGCATTATCAATTGGATTTAGGAATAGATTATTACAACAATACGTGTAGTGATAGTGTCCCGATGGGCACAGACCAGAGTTTGATGAAACTTCGGACCAGTAACAGTTTCAAATTTGAAATCAAGCCGACCATGAATTTCAGCATTCGCGAATATCATCTAATGCTGGGCTTAGGAATCCCGCTCATCAACCAATACAACGTAACGAAGTGCCCGATTTATCCGGTGGCCGAGTTGCAGATGGGACTTATTCGCGGCATTTTGAATCTCTATGTGGGGGTCGATGGCAAGAGTGAATATACGGCGTTGAAAGATATGCTCTATGAGAATCCTTACTTGAAACCGAATATTGATACATTGCGTTTTACGAAGTGCCAAATCAGTATTTATGGCGGAGTGAAGGGAAAGATTACCCAGAAATTAAATTACCACATAGCAGCGCGATACTCCTATCGCCGCGATTTGCCATTCTATATGCTTGACACTGCCAGTCTGCTGAAAAACCAGTTTGACGTAGTGTATGCGAAGAAGGGTACCGAGTTGGATGTGACCGCTAACTTGAGTTGGGAAGCGATCAACCATCTCTATCTGAATCTGAACGCACGTTACCACGACTTTTACTTCCTGGAAGGTTACGACTGGTTTGGTTCGGATGTTATCACCAGTGGTAAACCGCTGTACATTCCACGATGGGAGATTGGATTCGAAGGCAAGTATATCTGGAATAGTCGTTTCATCTTCACTGCAAATGCCAAAGTGGGCTTCGACCGTTGGGTGTTGGTACCTGTTTTGGGTAAGGGTATAACCGATTACGGAGTGATTGTAGATGAAATCCAGTATGTTTTGGAGAATGATATCCGTCACACGGGTAATGTCGATACCAAAACCGTGAAGCCTGTTTTGAATTTCGGAATCGGCTTCGAGTATTTGATAACTAAGCAGTTTACGGCATTTGCCAACATCAATAATATTGGTTGTCAGTATGCTACGAATTATTATGGCTTTAACAACTTTGGTATCAACGCGTTAGTGGGTATCACCTATTCTTTTGGGGATGAGTCCATTAAGCCGTTGAAGAAAAAATCATCGAACAATACAAATATGTAATTATGCGGAAAATCGCATTGTTAGCTGTCACTTTATTGGTGGTATTCGCCTCCTGCAAGAATACCTATCATCCTACCATACCCTATAAAAAGGTGGATTTCACTATCTATCCAAATGATGTAATGTATTATCGATTAAATACTTACGGTGGATATGAGTATTTTACAGGAGGTATTGGAGGCATTGTGGTATATCGGTTGGACGAATGGACGTTTTACGCTTACGATCGTTCTTGTCCCTACGACTGGGAGGAGGGTGATTCCTGGATTTGGGTACACCCGAACGGTATCATGCTGATTGATTCGTTGTGCGGTTCCACGTATAATATCTTGGATGGAAATGCGATATCGGGTCCTGCCAAGTGGCCGTTGCGTTCGTATTACACTCGATATGACGGTGTGCGCTTGCGCGTGTACAACTAGTCCCTTTATTAATAGACTTTTCTCTAGAGACGTGATTCATCACGTCTCTATTAATATAAATATAGTATATATATTTATAATGTATAATACAATGTAATGTTGTTGATTTTTTTTACACAAAAGCAGAATTAATCCTAGAACGTATTGAAAAATTTTATATTTTTGCAAGCTTATTATAGAGTGGAAAAAAAGTTTTATGTTTAATATAAATTAATGGCTATGATTAAAAAATTACTCGCATGTTTAGGAGTAATCATCCTCTTTGCAAGTACGGCATTCTCACAGAGCCAGATCAAAGGTAAAGTGACCGACCAAGAGAATTCACCATTGGCTTACACCAGGGTGCTTTTGAAGGTTGGTGAGCGTGTTGTAAACATGGCAACTGCCGATGCGAATGGTGATTACGCAATGTTCAACGTTGAAGCCGGAACGTATGATTTGGTGGCAGACGCAATGATTGTGAAAAAGACAATGACGAAGTCTAATGTCAATGTTCCCAACGGCCAAGTCGTGTTCGAGAATTTTGTGATTGACCTCACAACGGATGTGGAAGAGGTTGTGATTGTTTGGGAACCGCCTGTGTTCTCGCAAGATAACACAACATCAGCTAGCCGTCTCTCCGGTGATAACGTTCGTACCACGCCTGGTCGTTCTGTGACGAGCGCATTGGCGAACTTGGAGGGCGTCTCCTCCGTCGATGGTGCCATGACCAGTGTCCGTGGTAACCGTTCCGATGGTCAGCAAACTATCGTCGATGGTATGCGTGTCCGCGGTGGTAGCGGTGTCTCGATGTCATCCATCGAAGAGGTGCAGTTGATCCAAGGTGGTGTGCCTGCCGAATATGGTGATGGTACCTCCTTCACGGTCATCACAACCAAACAGGCCCCGAAGGAATTCCACGGTTCTATCGAGTTGCGCGGTTCCATCGATGGTTACAACAACTTCTTGGCCGCTGCTACGGTTACCGGTCCCCTGTTGAAAGGCAAAAAACGTAACGATCCTACCCGTATCGGTTTCCTCTTCAGCGGTGAGGTTTCCTACACTCACGACGGTTCTCCGGCACGTGGCGGTACATGGGTGGCTAACGATGATGTTCGTCAAGCTATCACTGCTAATCCTCTTCGTTATAGCAATACCGATTTCGGTGTTTCTTACCAAGAGGCTGCTTATCTGACCAGCGAGTCTTTCCACAAAGAGCGCGTTAGAAAGAATGCGGGTTCCTGGGATTATCTCGGTCAGTTGAAATTTGACTTTATTTTGGGTCAACACCATAACATGAAACTCTCTCTGAGCGGTTCTTACGAATATGGTATTGGCAAGTCTTGGGGTTCTACATACGCTCTGTTCGATGGAGATCAAAACCCGATCTCCTCTTCTTCGAACGCACGTGTCAATGCCCGTTTCACTCACCGCGTCGTGAATGACACCACCGGTACTGCAGTGTTGAAGAACTTATCGTATGACATTAACGCATCTTATATTCATTCAAATGGCTTGTCTTACGCTGCTAACCATAAGGATCGTTTGTTTGAATATGGCTATATTGGCCAATTCACTACCCAAAAGGCAACAAGTTATGAATACAAGTCTGAACTTACCATTAACGACTCTGTTCTTGGTCCTATCACCATTTACGGCGTTAACGAATTCCAAGGTTGGTATGACTCTGTTGTGACCTTCCGAGTGAATCCTAATTATAACGTGAACCCGGATTTGACCAACTATACCTTGAATTTCCTTCAAAACTTCCCGTCAGAAGTCATCAATGATTATTATGGTACCACTATTCCTTACGACCTTAACATTTATCAACAGTTTGGTGCTTTGAGAAATGGTGACTCTCCAAATTTGATTTATTCTATGTATTATGCTCCTGGTACTGTGCTGGGTAGCTACAGCAAATCCTCTATGGATCAGATCGGTTTGAAGGCTAGCATCTCCATGAACTTGCAAAACCACGAGTTGAAATTCGGTTACGATTTCGAGAAATTGACCTATCGTGGCTATGGTGTGGCTCCTTATTCTTTCTGGACCTTGATGCGTAACGAAACGAACTCTCATATTACGGAGTTGGATAAAGATCATTACATTATCTATGATGATGGCGAAAATTTCTTTGTGGATTATCCTCGCTTGATCAGTCTTGACGACCAGACCGTGTTCGACAGAAACTTGCGTACGCACCTTGGTCTCAATCCTGATGGCGACGATTGGATCGATATTGACAATTTGGCTCCTAATACTTTCGACATCAGCATGTTCTCTGCTGAGGAACTCTTGTTAGGTACCTCTTCTGGTTCTAATCCGTTGGTAAGCTACTATGGTTATGACTATACGGGTAAGAAAAACAACAAGAAAACCACTATTGACGACTTCTTCAACAATGTGGAGAATGGTCAAAAAACTTACAACATTGGTGCTTACGAACCTATCTACATGGCATTCTACCTTCAGGATAAGTTCGCCATCAACACCTTGTTGTTCAATGTCGGTTTGCGTGTTGACCGTTTCGACGCTAACCAATCTGTCTTGAAAGACCCGTATTTGTTCCGTGAAGCTTACACTGTGGGTGATTTGAAACAAATCAATAACAACCTCAGCTTTGTGGGTAACGCTACCAACGACTGGGTTGTCTATTATTCTGGTAACGACGTTTACATGAGCGAGGCTGACATTGCCGGTGGCGAACTCTCTGCTCAATCTATCGTAGGTTATCGTAATGGTGACATTTGGTATGATGCTTCTGGTAATGAGGTTTCTGACCCTGAGACGGCTCTCTCTCTGAATGTGAATGGTCCTATTCTTAAAAATGAAATTGACCAAATCAACTCTATCACGAAAGTGGAATCTGGCGCTTTCACCGACTATAAAGCACAATGGTCTGTGATGCCTCGTATCTCTTTCTCTTTCCCTGTGAATGACAACTCTTTGTTCTATGCTCACTATAACATCATCACTTCTCGTCCTACCAACTTGCAGATTTCTCCGGTTGACTACTTGTTCATCTCTAAACGTAATTCTGCTAACGACATTATCAACAACCCGAACATGAAACCGCAACAGAGTATTGACTATGAAATCGGTTTCCGTCAGAAAATTGGTGCGAAATCCGCTATCAGTATTTGTGCTTACTATTCTGAGAAACGTAACCAAATCCAAGCTTACCGTTTCTCTGGTGCATATCCGAACACTTATTATTCTTATCAGAACATCGACTTTGGTACCGTTCAAGGTTTCACCTTCTCTTACAGAATGAACAGAACCAAGAACATCACCTTGTCTGCTAACTACACATTGCAATTTGCAAAAGGTACTGGTTCCAGCACGACTTCTCAGCTCTCTATCTTGGCCGCTGGTCAGCCTAACTTGAGAACTTTGACGAACCTCTCCTTCGACCAACGTCACAGAATCGGTATCAACTTCGACTATCGTTTCGAGGATGGTCTGAACTATGATGGTCCGAAAAGTGAGAAAGTTGTCATAGTGGACGGTAAAGAGACAGTGAAGACCATCGAATGGTTGGCTAACACTGGTTTCGCATTATTGTTCTCTGCTGCATCTGGTACTCCTTACACTCGTTCCAGCACTCCTTACTCCACAATCGTGGCTGGTACGAACGCTACTTTGGCCGGTTCTATTAACGGTTCTAATCTTCCTTGGCAATATCAATGCGACCTCCGTATCGACAAGACCTTCATGTTCAACTTCAACAAGAACAAAACGGATGAGAACGGTAAAGCAAAAGCTGCTAAGATTGGTTATATCAATGTCTATCTTGATATCCAGAACCTCTTCAACTTCAAGAACATTATTTCTGTGTATGACTATACTGGCAACCCTGACGACGATGGTTATCTGTCAGCTGCTGCTTATCAACAGCAAATCAATTCTCAAATCTATGTGCCTTCATACGTTTGGTACTATACGATGAGAGTTCAGAACCCGTATAACTACAGCCGTCCGTTCCGTGCAAGTTTAGGTATTCAATTCGGCTTTTAATCAATAGAAAAAAATAATAGGTATATGAAAAATATTAAACAAATTCTCTGCTTGACACTTCTGACGGTGTTCGTGATGACTGGTTCATTGCGCGCCGAAAAAGTTAAAGGAGTGGTTAGAAGTTCTTCCTCACCGAAAGCGGAATCTGCTACCTGTCTTCCTGCAAGTAGTTCCAACGAGCTGACGGTGAACAATGTACGCGCCTATATCGAAACAGGTGGTACAATGTGGTTCAAGGAGGTTGCCGAATATGAAGTGCCGAAAGGTTCAGGTAAAACTTCCATGTTCTGCGCTGCATTGTGGATCGGTGGTCGTGATGCTAACGGCCAGTTGAAACTTGCTGCTGTGCGTTTCAGACAAGTCGGTGACGACTTCTGGACAGGCCCCTTGAAAATCACGGGTGCCAGCACAACCCAGTCTATGTGTATCAAATTCGATAAACACTTCAAAATCACCCGCGCCGAAGTTGATGAGCACATTTCCAGCTACAATACGTCTGGTTATGTAATGCCGTCAAGCATCGCTAACTGGCCTGCACATGGCGACGAGGGTTATTCTTACTACCTTGCTCCCTTCAAGGATGTCAACGGTAATGGTGAATATGATCCTGAAAATGGTGACTATCCTTACTACGATATTAACAACGACCTTTGTCCTTGGACGGAAGATAATATCGCTCGCGCCGCTGCGCACGCTCTTCCGAGAACTCCTGAGGACCTGTGGTTGGAAAACCTGAACAATCCTGGTGCTGAACCCGATTGGCACAATTCTAATGGTATGATATACGCTGACCATGTCCTTAAAGGCGATGAGACCCTTTTCTGGATTTTCAACGATAATGCTGGCGCTCATACCGAGTCTCAAGGTCAGCCTATCGGTCTTGAAATTCGTGGTCAGGCTTTCGGCTTCGCTACCAACGACGAACTCAACAACATGACCTTCTACTCTTACGAGATTATCAACCGTTCTACCTATACATTGACCAACACCTATTTCTCTCAATGGGTTGACCCTGACTTGGGTTATGCCAACGATGACTACGTAGGTTGTGATGTTGCCCGTGGTTTGGGTTACTGCTACAACGGTTCTAACGTTGATGGTTCCGGTCAAAACTGGGCATACGGTGATCAACCGCCTGCGGTAGGTGTTGACTTCTTCCAGGGACCTTACATGGATCCTGATGGACGTGATAACCCTCGTTTCTATTCTGACAGTGCTCAATTTACAAACTATTGTTCTAAATTCCTTTCTAGTGCTTTTGAGCTTGACCAAATGGCTATTAATGGTGTGAACTTCGGCGATAGCATTGTGGATAATGAGCGTTTTGGTATGAGACGTTTCGTCTATCACAATAACAACAACAGTGTGACAGGTGACCCGAGTGTGGCTTACGAGTACTACAACATGTTGCAAGGTATTTGGAAAGATAACTCCAAAATGAAATATGGTGCAAATGCTCACAGCTCGAACGGTGCCGATGGTCCCGATTGTGACTTCATGTTCCCTGGCTTGACCGACGTTTGTAACTGGGGTACTCAAGGTGTTCCGGTTAACCATTCTTATTTTGGTCATGGCAATCCTGAAGGTTGGACCGAGGCAAATGTGGGTAATGCTCCTTACGACCGTCGTTTTATGCAATCTGCTGGTCCTTTCACCTTGAAACCTGGTTCTGTGAACTACATTACGGTTGGTATTCCGTGGGCACGTGCTTCACAAGGTGGTGCTTTGGCATCTGTTGAATTGTTGAAACGTGCTGACGACAAGTGCCAGTCTCTGTTCGAAAACTGCTTTAAGACTCTTGATGGTCCTGACGCTCCCGATGTCACGATTCGTGAACTTGAGAACGAGTTGATTCTTTACATCTCCAACAATGATCCTCAAAAGAACAACTATCACGAAACCTATTTGGAACTTGATCCTCAAATTCCTAGAACTCTTGAAACTGCAAAATTGGTTGAATATGTTGATTCTATCCCTGCTCTCACTCCGGAAGGTAACGATACTGTAATCGTTAGCACAAGAGTTGAAACTATCACTGAAATTGACACTCTCACTCCTGAACAACGTTCTTATAAATTCGAAGGTTATCAGATTTACCAATTGGCAAATGCCTCTGTCAGTGTTACTGATTTGAATGATGCAAATAAAGCCCTTCTCGTGGCTCAATGCGACGTTCAAAATGGTGTTGGCCAGCTGATTAACTGGGTTTATAACGATGCTCTTGGTACCTCAGTGGCTACCGAAATGGTGAAAGGTGCTGATATTGGTGTTCAACACTCTTTCAGAATTACCGAAGATAAGTTCGCAACTGGTACGAATAAGATGCTTGTCAATCACAAAGAGTATTATTTCTTAGTGTTGGCATACGGTTACAATGAATATAAACACTTCAGCTTGGAAGCTGACAACCTCGATGGTCAACGTGCTACTTATTTGGCAGGTCGTAGAAACATCAAGGTAACTGTGGGTACTCCTCATAAGCCCGTTGAAACGCTTCTGAATTCTAAATATGGTGACGTTCCTATGATCACTCGTATTGAGGGTCAGGGTAACGGTGGAATGTTCTTGGATATGACAGACGAATCTCGCGATCTCGTTCTTGCTAACAATGTCTATAACAATATTCAATATAAGAACAACTATGGTCCTCTGAATGTCCAGGTGATTGACCCGTTGAAGGTTAAACCTTGGGATTACACTATTAAGTTTATTGAGAACAGTGTTAGTGATGATGTCAACGACAGTACTATGTGGCAGTTGATAATCTCTGACGAAGTGAGCGACCAAGAACTTGTCGACAATGGTGTTGTCACTCGTGATGGTGAACCGGCACGTGTTACTACTGCTGCTATGCCGATTAGCATGACAAATGAGCAATTGTTCTTGGATTTAGGTATCTCTATTTCTATTAAGAATGCTAATTTCAGAATTCACCAAAGCAATTTGGATGAATATATTAAAGAGAATGGTGGTTACAATTACATTAACCTTTCTTGGTATGCTCAACCTGATGCTTTGGGTTCAGATATCTCCTATACGGGTAATGATCCTTGGCTGAGTGGTGTGCAGGATGCAGAGGGTGACAATCCAAACAACTGGATTCGTTCCGGTCAACAGACTGCTGCTAGTAAATGGGATTGCTTCACTGGACAGGAAGGTTCAGAGTGTGACTATATGAAATGGCGTGCGGAAGACTTCTTCAATCTGTTCGTCCTTCCTACTTCACAAAGCAGCGAGCATACTCGTGGTTTTATGGATCCTGATCAGGAATTCGAAGGCATGGTTGACGGTACTTGGGCACCATACGTGTTGTCCTCTCCTTACGACGGTGGTCCTAAGGCGAAGTTCCTCATTGAAGATGTCGTCTCTGGCGAAAGTTCTCCTAGCCCTTCTTATTATGATTTCACCTCTCTCGGTGCCGTTCCTAATTTAGCTTCTTATAACCAGACAATGACGAACCTCTATTCTGTGGATATCGTCTTGACTCCTGATAAGAGCAAGTGGACACGCGCCGTTGTCTTGGAATCTGGTTCAGCTGGCCGTTTCAACAATTATATTGTTAATCAAGAATTCCATGGCCAGACCTATCAGAATATTCGTCACGAACCCAAGACTTGTCCTTCTGTTGACAAGGATGGTAATCCTGACAATAGTGGTACTACGGGTATGGGTTGGTTCCCTGGTTATGCTATCAATGTGGAAACCGGTGAGCGTTTGAACATTATGTTTGCTGAGAACTCAAACGATACGTTGAACAACGGTAATGACATGATTTTCAATCCTACGAATGTTTATGCTTATTATACCGATCCTCAAACTGGCGATTACATTCTTGACGACGATGGTAATTATATTCCTATGAGTATGGATTACTATAACCGCTATAGAGAAGAATATGGTTTGGAATATGGTGAACCTCTGAGTGGTGGCCGTCACTATGTTTACGTTCTCAGTAGCTCTGGTAATATGGTCAATACTTTCTATCGTGACCAGAATGCGAAGAGAAACTACAATGATGGCGATCATACCATCAATGCAGGTGGTACAACCCACGGTGGTTATTTCACTGGTACTGACGGTGTACAATATCCGTATTATGAATGCGGTCCTTACGATGAATGTAGATGGGCAATGCAAAAATTCCAGACCTTTGTTGGAGAGACGAATATGAATGCTACTCCTCGTAAGGCTAGAAAGATGCAGCTCTTCAACAACGTGATGTGGACCAGCATCCCGATGCCTGCTCCTTTGCAAGAGGATAAATGGTTGAGTTCAGATGCTACGGTTAAGTTGCGTGTGTCACGTCCGTACATGAGATACTCTTCTCGTTGGTATGACAGCCCGAATGGAGTTGCAAATGCTGCTCAAAACGGCGGTTTCCCGATGTATTCATTCACTACGAAGAACATTGCTCCTGAAAAGATTGAGCAGGTATCTGATATTGAGACTTTGTTGCAAGAAATCAATATTATTCCGAATCCATACTATGGATACTCCAACTATGAACACAATGCTCTTGAGAACTTTGTTCGTATTGTGAATATTCCTGCTAAGTGTACGATTTCTATCTACACGGTTAATGGTACTTTGATTAGAACCCTCACTCATGGTTCTGCTGAAGACTCCTTCGTGCAATGGGATCTCAAGAACCATGCTAATATTCCGATTGCCAGCGGCGTGTATATTATTCACGTCAATGCTCCTGGAATTGGTGAGCGTACGTTGAAATTCTTCTGCAATATGCGTCCTACAGACTTGAATGGTTTCTAAAATTATTAATCTAAAAATTCAGAGAAAATGAAAAATCTATATAAATCATTAATAATTTGTACAATTATCGCTCTCGTATCTGCAAGTACCTCTATGGTATTTGCAGGTAACAGAGACCGTTCCGGTCAAGCGGGTGCTTCTCACCTCCTCATCGATCCATGGGCTCGTACGAGCGGTTTGGCCGGGGCTGGTGTTGCTGAGATTCGTGGTTTGGAATCTGTTTTCACCAACGTTGCTGGTTTAACTTCTGTCAACAAAACAGAGTTGGCCTTCAACAGAACCCAATATCTTGTTGGTTCTGGTGCTGGTGTTTCTATCAACTCTATTGCTATTGCTCAGCATCTTGGAAAAAAGAAAGATTTTGGTACGATTGCTGTCTCTTTCTTTTCACAAGGCTTTGGTGAGATTCCGATCACTACCACGGACCAACCTGAAGGTGGTCTGGGTACTTTCAGTCCCTCTCTCACCTACATTGGTTTGCACTATGCGAAGTCTTTCAACAACTTCATCAAAGGTGGTGTGACAATTAAGATTATCAATGAGCGTATTTCCGACTCTAGAGCCACTGGTTTTGCTATTGATGCTGGTGTGCAATATGTGACGGGTAAATATGAGAACTTCAAAATTGGTGTGACCTTGAAGAACATCGGTCTTCCGATGAGCTATAAGGGTGACGGTCTTTCTGTTCGTGGTACTATCTTCAGCCAAGATTACTTACAAACCTTGGAGATGCGTTCCGCTGAATTTGAAATGCCTTCTCTCTTGGCTATCGGCCTTTCCTATGACCTCTTGATCTTTGGAGGTGAATATGCAGAAATGACGAAGGAAGAACGTGCTGAAGAGGGTCTGACCCGTGACGATGCTGAACACAGAATTACTTTTGCAGGTTCTTTCACCGCTAATTCTTACACCCGTGACGTTTTCTCACTTGGTTTGGAATACGGTTTCAGAAACATTTTCATGATTCGCGCTGCTTACGGTCTTGAAAATATCAAGAAAGGTGCTGTATCATCTGAAAATGAAACTGCTGCTATTCTGTTCAACAGTGACTCTTTCTTCTCTGGCCCTGCCGTTGGTGCTACTGCTGTGATTCCGTTCACCAAAGAGCGTAAGAATCATAAAGTCGGTCCGAGAATGTATATTGATTACGCTTATCGTTTCACCAATAAATGGAGAGGTAATCACTATATTGGTATAAAGATCGCTTTATAACAGACTATTAATTTTATTGTATATTAAAGAAATAGAAGAGACTTTCGTGGTCTCTTCTATTTTGTGTAATTTAAGAAGATATATTATGGAAGATGTAAAGTATTATTCACAGGATGGTTTGGATGCCTTGAAACGTGAATTAAACCAGTTAGAGTCAGTAGAACGTCCCAAAATTTCCCAAGCTATTGCGGAAGCTCGCGATAAAGGCGACCTTTCCGAGAATGCAGAATATGACGCAGCGAAAGAGGCTCAGGGATTGCTTGAACTTAAAATCGCCAATCTTAAGAATTTGATTTCTAAAGCGCGCGTTCTGGATGAATCGAAGATAGATATATCGAAAGTCCTGATTTATTCTATCGTTAAGATCAAGAATATGAAGAACAACGCTGAGATGACCTATACCATTGTGCCGGAATCTGAAGCGGATTTGAAGGCGGGTAAGATTTCTGTTTCCAGCCCTATTGCAAAAGCTCTCATTGGCAATGGTAAGGGTGACGTGGTGACCGTTCAGGCGCCTGCCGGTGTCATGGATTTCCAGATTTTAGATGTTTCACGTTAATTGTTATCATCATGGAAGAGACTATTTTCACAAAGATTGTCAAGGGTGAAATCCCTTGCTATAAGATTGCCGAAGACGATCGTTTTTTCGCGTTCCTTGATATTTCTCCGCTGGCGAAGGGGCATACGTTGGTTATCACCAAGTTGCAGAATGACTACATTTTTGATTTGGACGATAAGATGTTGGGAGATATGATGGTGTTTGCCAAGAAAGTGGCGACGGCCATGAAGAAGGTGTTGCCCTGCCAACGTATTGGAGTGGCGGTCATTGGTATCGACGTGCCCCACAATCATATTCACCTTGTTCCCATCAATGGGGTAGGGGATCTTGATTTCAAGGCGCCACGTGTGCAGTTGACGAAAGAAGAGTTTGCAGAAATCGCCGCTAAAATCTCAGCTGCCATTTAATCAATAAGTTGAATCATAGGTGGCGCATTTCGTTTGTGCCACCTTTTTTCTTTTATAGTATAGAGATGAAAATCATTGGAATTACGGGTACTTTAGGTGCGGGCAAAGGCACTATTGTGGATTATATGCGCGATCATTATGGCTATAAGCATTATTCCGTCAGGCAATATCTAATAGAAGAGGCCAATCGTCGCGGTATGGAACTGAATCGTGACACTTTTGTGGTGGTGGCCAACGATTTGCGTGCAAAACATTCGCCTTCATACATCACCGACCAGCTTTATTTGCAGGCTGCGGAGAATGGGCAGAATGCGATTATAGAGAGCGTACGCACGCCTGGAGAGGTGGAATCGCTTCGCCAACATGAGCATTTTCTGCTTTTTGGCGTTGATGCTGACCCTAAGATCCGTTATGAGCGCATCGTTGCCCGTGCTTCCGAAACCGATAAGGTTTCTTACGAGACGTTCATTGATAATGAACAGCGAGAAATGTCCTCTACGGATCCCAATCACCAAAATATTGGTCGTTGCATGCAAATGGCTGACCATGTATTCCTGAATAATGGCGATTTTGAGGATTTATATTCTCAATTAGAGGAGGTTTTAGAGAAGGTTGAAGAGAAATCTTCTCTTAAGACAGGCTGTTAGAATTATACAAAAAGGGGACCGGATTTTTTATGAGTAATTGCCAAATAAGAAAATAGGTGGGATTTATAATGATAATGTGTAAAAATAGGTGGGACTACCGGTCACCCTTTTTTTGTTGCTTTCGACCCTGCAAAGATAATAAATTTTTCATTCGAAAATTATATTAAAAATAATTTTTTCTTAGTATAAATTAACAATTAACTCTTAAAATTAAGCTATCCCTTTTTTTCACTAAAACGTACCAAAATGACGCAGGAAGAACGAATATTATCCGAACTTAACGAGCAACAGCAGGTTGCAGTAACACAAACTGAGGGTCCAGTGATGGTTTTGGCTGGAGCGGGGTCTGGAAAAACGCGCGTGTTAACGTACCGCATTGCTTACATGATGGCGGTTCACAACATCAATCCTTATCGAATTTTGGCGCTAACTTTCACTAATAAGGCCGCAGCGGAGATGCGTGAGAGGATTGTACAGCTGGTCGGTGGTGAGATGGCAAAGGCGGTTACGATGGGCACCTTCCACTCTGTGTTTTACCGTATCTTGCGTGCGGAGGCGGAGCGCATTGGTTATAGTAGCAACATTACGATATATGACACGGATGATTCCAAGTCGTTGATAAAAAGTATTATCAAGGAGATGGGATTAGATCCGAAGCAATATACACCAGGCTTTGTGTTGAACCGCATTTCGATGGCAAAATCCAGCCTTTTATCGGCACAGGAATATGCCGACAACCCTGACATCCAAGCGGCGGACAGGATGTCAAATAAACCGCTCATTTCGCAGATTTTCGCCAAATACAACGATCGTCTGCATAAGTCCAACTCTATGGACTTCGACGATCTGCTTTATTACATGAACGTTCTTTTGCGTGATTCGCCGGAAGCACTTTTCAAATACCAAAATCGTTTCACTTACATTTTGGTGGATGAGTATCAGGACACAAACTATGCTCAATATTTAATTATCAAGCGGTTATCAGCTCTTAGCCACAATATTTGTGTGGTGGGTGATGATGCGCAGAGCATTTATGGTTTCCGCGGTGCCGACATTCAGAACATTCTCAACTTCAAGCGTGACTATCCAGATACGCGCATCTTCAAGTTAGAGCAGAATTATCGTTCCACGCAGAACATTGTAAATGCGGCCAACGCGGTCATCAAGCACAACAAAGACCGTATGCCGAAAGAGGTTTGGACAGATAATGCAGAAGGTGCGAAGATTGAGATTATCCGCACAGCCTCGGATTTGGAAGAGGCCAACGAGATTGCTAACAAGATTTTCGAGACGCAGATGCGGGATCATGTCGAAAACCGCCAGTTTGCGATTCTGTACCGTACCAATACGCAGTCTCGTGCGATAGAGGAGGCAATGGTGAAACGCCACATACCGTACAAGATTTTTGGCAGTATTTCATTCTATAACCGAAAGGAAATCAAGACTGTGCTGGCCTATTTCCGGTTGGTCATCAACCATTATGATGAAGAATCGTTGCGGCGTGTCATCAACTTCCCGATGCGCGGTATCGGCGATACCACGGTTGCGCGAATCTCTACGACTGCGCAAACATATAGAGTGCCAATGTGGGAAGTGATTGCCCATCCCGAAAATTTCAATACTGGATTGAATGCCGGCGTGACAGCCAGGATGAAGGAGTTTGCCGACTTGATTTGCGGTTTTTCCTCTCAGTTGACAAAATTGGATGCCTATGAACTTGGTATGCAAATTGTTACGAAATCAGGTGTGGCTAAAGTTTTACAGGAGAATATTGAGGAGAAAGAGCGCGTGGAACATGTGAATGAGCTTTTGAATGCCATGAAGAGTTTTACGGAGCGCGAGCCTGAGAACATTCTCAACGAGGAGACCGGCGAGATGTTGGAAACCTATTTCCCTTCTTTGGATCAATATATGGAGTCTGTTTCCTTGTTGGATGACAAGGATTTGAATAAAAATGAGGAGGATGACAGTAATGTGGTTCGCTTGATGACGATTCACTCTGCCAAAGGTTTGGAGTTTGATTACGTGTTTGTCACTGGTATGGAAGAGAATCTGTTCCCGTCGTCGCTGAGCTTGGATTCCCGGCAAGAGATGGAGGAGGAACGGCGTTTGTTTTACGTTGCGCTCACGCGTGCACGCAAGGAGGTGTTTCTCACCTTGGCGTTGTCGCGCTTTCAGTACGGGCAACGCCGTCCGTGCGAAAGTAGTCGCTTTTTGGAGGAAATCCCGACCCGCTTCTTGAAGGTGACGCAAAAGGCATCGGAAGGCAGTGGCATGTTCGGTCGTTCTTCCGAGTCTTCCACGGGCTCCTTCCGATTTGAAAAGGGAAGTTATTCGTCGTCAGGAAGTTATAGTCGAGAAGTTCGTAAACCTTTTCCCACGGCTACACCTGCGCCTAAGCCAGTGATGAAAACCAAAACCGAGGTGCAACTCGACCAGATTGGTCGTTTGGCTGAGATTCCTGAGATTCAGCCAGGTGTGCGTGTTTATCACGCCAAATTCGGTTTTGGTCGTATTGATTCGGTTTCGGGTGACGGTCCCGACACTCGCGCTGTCGTCATCTTCGAGACAGTCGGCAGCAAAACATTAGTGTTAAAATTTGCCAAATTACTGATCCCTAAATAGAAAATTATGCAATTCAGAACGATAATCCCTGCTCCGCAATATCCTTTCCACATTGAGAATGAGGATACGGTGATGTTGGTTGGCTCTTGTTTTTCCGACAATATGGGCCACTATTTTGACACACACCGTTTCGATGTCTGTTCCAACCCGTTCGGAGTGCTTTTCAACCCTATTTCCATAGATCGGGCACTGCGTTTCATGCTGCAGCCTGACCTTTTTGACAAGAATCGCTATTTTTACAAATATCGCGATTTATGGGTCAGTTTTGCCCATCATGGTCGCTTCTCGAAGGAGAGTTTTGAGGAATTTGAAGCCAATATTGATGAAAATATGGAGCGAAGTGCGGAATTTTTACGCAAAACGCGCTATCTTTTTGTCACTTTCGGTACGGCGTTTTGTTACAAATTTATCCCCCGCGATTTGATTGTTTCTAACTGCCATAAGATTCCCAATCATCAGTTTGACCGGATGCGTTTAGATGTGAAAAAGATTGTCACTCAGTGGAATAGCACGATCGCTTTGTTGAAGCAGCAGTGCCCTGACATGAAAGTGATTTTCACGGTGAGTCCGGTGCGTCATCTTGGTGACGGTGCGCACGAAAATGCGCTAAGCAAGTCAATTTTGTTGTTGGCTGTGGAAAAATTGGTGGATAATGAGACTACTTTCTATTTCCCGGCATACGAATATTTGATGGACGATCTGCGCGATTATCGTTTCTATGCTAAAGATCTTTGTCATCCTAACGATATGGCTGTCAGCTATTTGGAAGAAAAATTGGCGGAATCCTTCTTTACGGAGGAGATGAAAGAGCGGATGGTGGAGATTGAGAAGGAGAACCGGTTTCTGAATCATAGGAAGTTTAGGTAGGGTTGAGGGTTGAAGGTTGAGAGGGTGTAGGGACGTCATATTATGGCGTCCTTGTCAGTTTTTGGGGTAAGGATGGGCTATAGGGCGGACAGTCTATGTCTAAGTTCTAAGTCTATGTCTAAGCCAGCATTAACATTCTTCTTTCTCATCCTTCTCTTGTTCCCGTGTCTCTTTCCACTCTAAAACGTGCGACATTACGGGCGAGAGGTGTTTGTAGGCGACGGAATCTTCTTTCACCTCATGCTTGATGAAGATTTCTTTTTTATCGACGGTATCAATGAAGTAAAACAGCACACCGGCCACCAAAACCACCTTCAGGATACCGAAGAGGGCTCCGAGTGATTTATCGAGAAATTCGGAAAGCACGGGTTTGAGTGCGCGTTTCAGGATTCTACCTAACAGGTTGACTAACACGATGGTAAGGACGAAACACAATGAGAAGGAAATGGGTTTCGCCAAGGTAGTGCCAGTGAGCCATAGCGCAACTAAATCAGAAAATTTATAGGAGATAAACAATCCCAAAAACAGAGCGGCAAGGGAAACGATTTCCATTAAAAATCCGTTCCGGAAGCCTTTGTAGGCGTACCAGCAGAGGGGGATTAATACGAGGATGTCGATCCAGTTCATTGTCTTGGTTGATGGTTGATGGTCGATGGTTTAAGGGTCAAGGGTCAAGGGTCAAGGGTCAAGGGTCAAGGGTCAAGGGTCAAGGGTCAA
>CAMKLG010000026.1 GCA_946413585.1 uncultured Bacteroidales bacterium | reverse complement strand
AATACGACAACATCGTCAATTCGGTTACCAAGAAAGAGATGGTCGAATTCATGAAGAAGTACTTCCACCCCGAAATCTACACCCGCGTTGATATGCATCCGACGACGATGCAGAAATAGACTCAGGCTTTATAAATCCGGCTTGATAGTTTTTGAAAGAGTAAAAATAGAGGTCCCCATAATTATTTTTTGTACTTTTGCAGCCATAAAAAATAAAGTTACATTATGAAGAAAGTATTATTAATGCTGGCTGTTGCGGCCACCATCCTCTGCGGATGCGACAAAGACAAAAACAAGGAAAAACTGTCTGACAAACTGATTGGCAAATGGATACAGGCTGAAATCAATGGCTGGCCCGCGCTGACCAACGAGAAAATGATTATCACCTTCGTCTCCGACACAAAAGCAGTCCTTAGCGCATCAAGATCTGATTACACCCAGACGGATGCTAAATGGGATCCCTATTTGGAATGCGACCTCCAAATTGCCGACAGCGTTGTGACGGTCACTGCACAGATCAACGAGGCCAAAACAGTTGTTTTTAAATACATTGTCAATTCCATTACAGACAACGAGATGTCATGCCACTTCAAGGCAACTTTACACACGAATGGGAACGCATTCAACTATCCCGAGGAAGACGTCATCCTGAAACGCGTTACAGTTGATTATAAAAACGATGTTATCGGTCTTTGGGAAGGCCGTATCTCCAGTCAGGAAGGCTCCGAATTTGACGACGGTGAGCTCCACCGCTGGGAGTACAAGACCGACGGCACCTACGTTTATTATCGCCAGACGGAAGATGGCCAATGGGTGAGCGATGTGAATTCCTTTTCCGAATATTTCGTAGACGGCAACCTGCTTTGTACACGCTGGATGAACAATGGTGAAGGTCAGGTGGAGAACCGCGAATGGTGGGAAATCGCATCCATCAAGGACGGCGTGATGTTGTGGACGGCGTTGCGTGCTCACGATGACGGCACCACCTACGTTGCCAACTTTAGCATGACAAAAGTGAACTAACGGACAACCTCGCATAATGCGAGTAATTGCCTATACACTTTGGCGCATCCATTTAAATCTTACCTACTATGGCAATTTTAGTAAAAAACATAAAGCAATTAGTGCAGGCGGAACCCAAATCCATCAAGTTCCGCGCCGGCAAGGAGATGCAGAACCTCCCCGTCATCGACAACGCCTACCTCCTCACCGAGGGCGACAAAATCAAGGAGTTCGGCAAGATGGAGGACTTCAACCCCGACATCCTGAAGAAAATCAAGGAGCCCATCGAGGAAATCGACGCTACGGGCAAGTTCGTGTTCCCCTCCTTCTGCGATTCGCACACGCACATCGTGTATGCGGGCAGCCGCGAGGTGGAGTACATTGACAAAATCAAGGGCTTGAGCTACGAGGAGATTTTCAAACGCGGTGGCGGCATTCTCAACTCCGCGAAACGGCTGCACGAAACCTCCGAGGAGGAGCTCTACGACCAGGCTTGGCAACGGTTGGAGGAGATGGCCTCTTTCGGCACGGGCGCGTGCGAGATCAAGAGCGGCTACGGTCTTACCACTGAGGACGAGCTCAAGATGCTGCGTGTCATTCGCAAGCTGAAAGAGAACTCCCCGCTCACTATCAAGGCCAATTTCCTCGGCGCGCACGCGGTACCGCTGCTTTATAAAGACGACCCCGACGGCTATGTGGATCTCATTATCAATGAGATGATTCCGATGGTGGCTGCAGAGGAACTCGCTGATTTTGTGGACGTTTTCTGCGACAAGGGCTTCTTCACCGTGGAGCAGACCGAGCGCATCCTGATGCAAGGCATCAAATATGGTCTGCGCCCGAAAATCCATGCCAACGAGATGGCTTGCTCTGGCGGTATCCAAGTCGGCGTGAAGTACAATGCGTTGTCTGTTGACCATTTGGAATACACTGGTGATGAGGAAATTAAGGCACTCTACAAGAGCGAAACGATGCCCACGGTATTGCCTGGCGCGGCCTTCTTCCTCGGCATGCAATGTGCCCCCATCCGCAAGATGATCGAAGGCGGTCTGCCGGTCGCATTGGCCTCCGACTTCAACCCTGGCTCCTGTCCGTCCGGCAATATGCAGTTGGTCTTCGCCATGGGTTCCGTCATGTACAAGATGCTGCCCGAAGAGACGGTCAACGCCACCACCATCAATACGGCCTACGCCATGGACGTTTGGCGCGAGCTAGGCACTATTACGAAAGGCAAAATCGCCAACTTCTTCATTACCAAGCCGATGGACACTCTCTACTACATGAACTACGCGTTCGGAAGCAACAAGGTGGAACAGATTTTCCTGAACGGCAAACGACATTAAAAAATCCCCCTCGGACGAGGGGGATTTTTTATTACATCAACGAATCCCTAACGTAGTCGATAAATTTCTTCAGATTCGTTCTTCCATAGAGCCAAATTACCCGCTCTTTGTCGCCTAATCGACTAACAACCACGTAATCGGAGCAACCTCTCCCGTCCTTTTCAGAGGCGCAAATCTTCAACAGATAGTCGCCTTCGTTAAGTTCGAAGACGATGTTGAAATTCTCCATCGATTTTCGGATATCCTGGTTGAACTTCTTGTATTTGTGGGATTTAGGTTTGGCATCGCAGGTGAGGATTTTAACGAAAGAGGCGTTGTGTGCGATGAGGTTCAGCCAAACGGGCTTCTGCTCTCCATATTCAAATTTCTCGAAATGACGTTTCTTTTCGTACTTGTTGAACAGTTTGCCCATGCTTTCCGACTGTGCGAAAACGGCACAGGAGAAACAGACGCAGAACAGCATCAATCCAAATGTTTTCAAAACGTTTTTCATCCTTGCAATTTTTTAGTGATTAACAACGATAAAACTGTTTTGCGGGCAAAAAGTTTAACGGACGGTATCCGCTTGGTCTTGATTATTCTGCGGAGCTGATGCTGACATGCGCATTTCCACCATTTCGACCATATTCATCATCGCCTTTACGTATTCACTTTCAGGATAAACCTTTGATATATTGGTGTTTATCTGTTTCAGAATATCTAAATCCCGATACAGGTCAAAGAAATTACGTCGATTGTAACTTTGATAGAAGGCAATATAGGAAGCCATGTTGTTCGGATGATTGTCGATGAAATTCAACAGATATTCACGATGATGGTTTAACATTTTCACATATTGCGCCTCAATATCCGCGCGAACGGAGTCATTGTCTATGTTTTGTTGATAAACTTCATATAGCTTTTCCGAGGGCACCACAAACGAGGCTAACGCACTGTCTAACTGATACATCAATACCGCCTCTTCACCGCCGGAGATATGGTAAGTGCGGGTCAAATCCTGCGCATCAGCAGTAATTTTCAGATGTTCCCCTTTCTTCGCCATCGTGGCCAATCCATTCTCGTTCGACAGGAAGAGCTGGAACATCATCGGAGCATTCTCACGTTCTTTAATGCGCTCATCTTCAGATGAAATCTTGAAGGAAAAGTGGCCATTTCGCATATTGACGGAATCCAATATGTCCATACCGTCGGCTGTGATTAAGGCCAAACGAATCATTTGATTTCCTGCATTGGTCAGGTCACCTTCAATCGTTACCGAAGTTTTTCGGTCAGAACAAGCCGCCAAACTCACGGCCAATATCAGCAATAACAAAATTCTTTTCATCGCTCTATCTTACTTCATCGCTTCATCGTACTTCATCGTCTTATCGTCCATCACCGCCAAATCATGTCCCATTGGGGTGGAACGCAGGTTCTCGCATCCGCAATTACGGTCGCGACGATGTGGTCTTACGCCAACCACTTTTTTTGCACAAGATGTTGATACACACAGTATTGTGCAAAACAATATTCCGATAATCATTCTCTTTTTCATGCTGCAAAGATACATTTTTAATGGTTAATGGTTATAGGTTATTGGTTAATGTGTTAAGGGTCGAGGGTCAAGGGAGTAGAGTTCAAAGTCAAAGTCAAAGCCAAAGTTCAAAGTTCAAAGTTCAAAGTCACAACATAGTGGCGGCGAGGGTGACCACGCTGACGCGCACCCCTTCCACCTCCAGTAGTTTTCGTATGGCGGCCTCCATGGTGGCGCCGGTGGTGAGCACATCATCGCACAACAATACGTGCGTAAATGCCACTTTTTCAGGATTTTGCACCGCAAACACTTCCTCCACATTCTGCCAACGCGCGAAACGACTTTTTCGCGTTTGGGTGTCTGTGAATTGCGTGCGCACCAGAACGTCCGTCAGATAAGGGATGCCCATCCCTTTTGAGAGTCCTTTCGCAATCCATTCGCTTTGGTTGTAACCTCTTTTCCGTTGTTTCTTCGGATGCAAGGGGATGGGAAGAATGTATTGGATGCTTCGATAACGTTCTTCTGTAATCAATTGACCCCCAAAGTGTTCGCCTAATACAGCTCCAATCTCTTTCTGACCATGATATTTGAGATTATGTAAGATTTTTTGTGTTTTATTCGCTTTTTTATAGCTCATCAAGGCCGTCACCTCCTCCACGGGTACGCGCCCGTCGAACACTTGTCTCAACGGATTGAAATGATTCTTATGAAATTCTGTTTCAGGAAGATGCAACATACAATTCAAACAAAGACAAGATTCATTTTGCTGCAGTGCATCTCCACAAGCAGCGCATAGCCTCGGATAAAACAGGGATAAAATGTTGTTTATCAGTTTCATAGTTTTTCTATTTTGTTTAATCAAAATAAATAACGAAATGGATAATGATTTTATTGCATATCCATATTTTATGTACCTTTGCCGCCGCATTAGCCAAAAGCTAGCAGCTGATGGCTAGCAGCCAAACGAATACTATTATTTTAACAAATAAACAAAAAGACAAACAATGAACATTATCGACAAAATCAAAGAAAATGCCAAGAAAGCCAACAAACGCATCGTTTTGGCGGAAGGCGAAGAAGAAAGAAACTTAAGAGCTGCGGACATTATCATTGAGAATGGTTACGCTGCTATCACACTGTTGGGCAACAAGGCCAACATCGAGGCCAAGGCTGCTGAATGGGGCCTTAAAAATATCGCAAAAGCGGACATCATTGACCCGCTTAACAATCCCAAAAAGGATTTTTATGCGAATATGCTGTATGAAATCCGCAAAAATAAGGGTATGACCATGGAGGAAGCGCTCAAGAAAGTGGAAGATCCGCTTTATTTAGCCACCTTGCTCATAAAGAACAAAGATGTGGATGGAGAAGTGACTGGTGCTCAACACGCTACGGGCGATGTGCTCCGTCCTGCTTTCCAAATTGTTAAGACTTTACCTGGCATTTCTGTCGTTTCCGGCGCATTCATCATGTGCTTCCAAGACAAAAAATGGGGTGATGATGGCGTGATGGTGTTCGCTGACTGTGCTGCTGACCCGAACACGGATGAGAACAAACTTGCTCAGATTGCAGTCGTTACGGCTCAAACCGCTCGTACTATCGCAGGCATTGAACCGCGCGTGGCTATGTTGAGCTTCTCTACCAAGGGTTCTGCAAAACACGAACTCGTTGACAAAGTGGTGAATGCTACCCGCATCGCGAAAGAAATGGATCCTAACCTCGTGATTGATGGTGAGTTGCAGGCTGATGCCGCTATCATCCCGTCAGTGGGTGCTCAGAAGGCTCCGGGCAGCCCTGTCGCAGGTAAGGCTAATGTGCTGGTATTCCCGTCATTGGAAACCGGTAACATCGCTTACAAACTGGTGCAGCGTTTTGCCGGTGCTGATGCTGTAGGTCCTGTCATGCAAGGTATGGCGGCTCCTATCAACGACCTTTCCCGCGGTTGCTCCGTTGAGGACATCGTCAGCCTCGTGGCCATCACCGCTTGCCAAGCCGCTGGTAATACTTTTTAATCGATAATCCTACATGGTAGAGACAGGGCTCATCCTGTCTCTACTGTGTTTTTATTCTCATCTGTCTGATACTGCTATTGGCTTTTAGCCATTGGCTTTCAGGAAAAACCCTGCTAATAGCCAACAGCCAACAGCTAATAGCTAACAGCTAACAGCCAATGTCTCAGTTCTCATTCCACTGGCAATTAGCCCGTCGCATTCTGCGCGAAAAGGGCAACCGTTTCGCCAAACCCATCATCCGGCTTTCGGTTTTTGGTGTGGCGTTGGGCGTTGTTATCATGCTGATAGCCATAGGGATAACGACCGGATATAAGCAAGTGATTGAAGATAAGGTGGTATCCATGGGACAACACATACGCATTTCACATTATGACCGTAACTATTCTTTTGAGCAAATCCCTATCACGTTGAATGACACGCTGTTAGGAATACTAAATGGTAATCCTGAAGTGGTGGAAGTCCAACCCTATGCCACTAAAGTGGGCATCATCAAAACGGCGGATCAGGTGGAGGGCATCGTGCTCAAAGGCGTGGATAAGTCTTTTGATGGGAAGAAGTTTTCCCATAACTTATTGGAAGGCGATACTTTACACCTTAACGACACTACCGCTGACCATCACATTATCCTTTCTAAACGGTTGGCTGATAAGTTGCAAATCAGAGTCGGCGATAAGGTGAGAACCTATTTCGTACAAGACCCACCAAGGCAGAGAAGTTTCATATTGTCAGGAATTTATGAAACCGGATTGCCCGAATATGACACCAAATTCGCATTGGTAGATTTGCGGCACGTGCAAAAACTCAACGATTGGGATTCGCAACAGGTGAGTGGGGTAGAAGTGCTCACCCGAGACTACCATAACATTGATGAGGTTGGCGAACAGCTTCATCATCAGATAGATATCAACCTGAAAGCTGAAACCGTGAAACAGATTTACCCTGAAATTTTCGATTGGATTGCGCTATTCGATACTAACGTTTCCGTGCTGCTTATGATTACCACTTGCGTGTGTATGATCACGATGATGTCCATATTTTTCATTATTGTGTTAGAGCAAACTCGCCTCATTGGTATTATTAAAACCTTGGGAATGAAGACGAAACATGTGGTTCAAACCTTTCTCATGGTGGCGGGTCGCACGCTTTTCAAAGGAATGCTTGTAGGAAATGCCATCGGTCTTGGATTTGGGTGGCTGCAACAGAAAACACACCTCATCAAGCTCGATCCTGACACTTATTATGTCAATTTTGTGCCTATAAAGTTCAACCTTGGAGAAGTTTTATTGCTCAACGCAGGCGTTTTCGTCGCTTGTATGCTCGTTTTGGTCATCCCTGCATGGATTATCAGCAAGAAAATTTCGCCTGTGAGCGCGGTTCGGTTCGAATAATGATTCGTTCCCGCAGTTTTATATAAAAAAAGGAGAACGTGGTCAATTGCGTTCTCCTTTTTTAGCTATTAATTTTTGATAAGATTCCTCCATAGGCTAACAGTCATTAGTCTATGTTTAAGTCAATTGTTTAAGCCTTCCTATTCCTTCCCTTTCTTCTTCATCCAAAAATACATTCCCCAATAGGCAAGCGTCACGCCCAATGTGATGCCCAGCACCATCGGGAATCGGTCTTTCAGACTGGAGAAGGTGATGGGTATCAGCAAGGCTGCCAAGATGAGAAAGTAGCGTAATACTGCTTTCATACTATTTCAGTTTCGCTAATTGCTCTTTGATGATGCGGATTTTCTCCTCTGCGTCGGCCTTCTTCTTACGCTCAATATCGACCACATTCTGCGGCGCATTGTTCACGAAACGCTCGTTGGAGAGCTTCTTCATCACCGTCTGCAGGAAACCTTCCGCATATTGCAGGTCGGCCTCCAATTTCTTGATCTCTTCAGAGGCATCCACCAAACCGGTCAACGGAATGGAATATTGAATGTTGTTCTCAATGAAGGATGCGCCGTCAATATCCTTGGTTTCAAGATACTCAATCTTTTCCAAGTTACAGAGTTTCGCGATGACGGAATCGGTGGCAGCGTTGGCGTGTTCGGGAGAGGTATAGACCTTGAGGATCAAAGCGTGTTTTTGCGCGATGTTCTTCTCTGTGCGGATGCGGCGCACCTGCTCGATTACCTTGCGGGTAGCGGCGAAGTCGTCCAGCACTTTCTGATTCATTTCGGCATCCAACACTGGCATTTGAGTCATCATAATGGACTCTTTTTCACCTCTTTGGCGCATTGTTTGCCACAGCTCTTCGGTGATGAATGGCATGAACGGATGCAGGAATTGCATCAGCATTTCGAAAATGTCGATGATGTCACGGTAGGTTTTGCCGTCGATGGGTTGTTGGAAACCGGGCTTCACCACTTCGAGGAAGCAGGAGCAGAAATCGTCCCACACGAGCTTATAGATGATCATCAATGCTTCGGAGATACGATAGCGTTGAACATGCCATTGCATTCCGTGGAACACCTCGGTAAGGCGCTCGTGCATCCATTGGATGGCGGTAGCGGTGTGCAGCGGTTGTGGCAGATTGTCATCCACCTCCCAGCCTCTGACCAGACGGAAAGCGTTCCACAGCTTGTTGCTGAAGTTGCGGCCCTGTTCGCACAACGATTCGTCGAACAGCAGGTCGTTGCCGGCAGGTGAGCTGAGCAACATACCGAAACGCACGCCGTCGGCACCGTATTTCTCCATCAACATGATGGGGTCGGGAGAGTTGCCAAGTTGTTTCGACATTTTGCGGTGAAGCTTATCTCGCACAGTACCAGTGAAATAGACATCCTTAAATGGGATTTGGCCACGCCATTCCAGCCCAGCCATGATCATACGCGCCACCCAGAAGAAGATGATGTCGGGAGCGGTGATCAACACGGCCGTCGGATAGTAATAGTTGATTTCCGCATTGTCGGGATTGCGGATGCCATCGAAGACGGAAATCGGCCACAACCATGAAGAAAACCAGGTGTCCATCACATCCTCATCCTGCTTTAAGTCGTTGATAGTCAGATTCAATTCGGGGAATTTCTGACGGGCAATCTCCAACGCCTCATCGATATTATGCGCCACCACAAATTCGTGGTTTGGCAAATACCATGCCGGGATGCGGTGACCCCACCAAAGCTGGCGGCTAATGCACCAATCTTTGATGTTCTCCATCCAGTGTGCGTAGGTGTTTTTGAACTTTTCGGGATGGAACTTGATGTCGCCGTTCATGACCGCATCGAGGGCGGGTTTTGCAAGTTCGCCCATCTTGCAGAACCATTGCATGGAAAGTTTCGGCTCGATGACCTCATTCGTACGTTCAGAAAATCCGACTTTATTGGTGTAATCTTCGATTTTGACGAGGTTTCCAGCCTCTTCCAACAACGGGATGATGGCTTTGCGTGCCTCGAAACGATCCATGCCGACAAGGAACTGCGCGTTCTCGTTCAGTGTGCCGTTGTCGTTGAAGATGTTGATAGTCTCCAGATGGTGTTTGATGCCAAGGTTGTAGTCGTTAATGTCGTGTGCCGGCGTGATTTTCAACGCACCAGTACCGAATTCACGTTCTACATATTCGTCGTAAATCAAAGGAATAGAGCGGTTTACGATAGGAACGATGGCTCGTTTGCCTTTGTACTTGGCATAACGCTCATCCTCAGGGTGCATACAGATGGCCGTATCGCCGAGGATGGTTTCCGGACGGGTGGTCGCGATGGTGATGTACTCGTTCTCCTCACCTTCAATCTGATAGCGAACATAATAGAGTTTTGATTGTAACTCCTTGTAAATCACCTCTTCGTCAGAGACAGCGGTCAGTGCTTTCGGGTCCCAGTTGACCATTCGCACGCCGCGGTAAATTTTGCCTTTATTGTAGAGATCCACAAACACGTCTGTCACGGCTTCCGACATTTCGGGGTCCATTGTGAACTTGGTGCGTTCCCAGTCGCAAGAAGCACCTAATTTGCGGAGTTGCTTAAGGATGATACCACCGTATTTCTCTTTCCATTCCCAAGCATGTTTCAGGAATTCGTCACGTGTAAGATCCTTTTTGTCAATGCCTTGCTCTTTGAGATAATTCACCACTTTAGCTTCCGTAGCGATAGAGGCGTGGTCAGTGCCGGGCACCCAAACGGCGTTGAAGCCCTTCATGCGGGCGCGACGAATCATCACATCTTGAAGAGTGTTGTTGAGCATGTGACCCATGTGTAGCACGCCAGTCACATTTGGCGGTGGAATTACGATGGCGTATGCCGGTCTGCTGTCAGGTTCAGAATGGAAGAAATGGTTGTCCATCCAAAACTTATACCATTTGTCCTCCACGGCAATCGGGTCGTATTTGGTATTGATTTCTGTAGCCATATAACTGTTTATTAAGTATTTAATCGATTTTTTTTGCCATTTTTAAAATGAACGGCAAAGATACATTTTTTTAGGTTAAAAGGTTAGGCGGTTATTTCGGTCGGCCTTTGTAGGGATGACATAAATCGTGTCTCTACAGAGGCGAAAGGATACCGTATTAACATTTTGCAATGTTTACGATCACTTCTGTGGCCTTCACCATGGATTCCAACGGCACATATTCGTATTTACCGTGGAAGTTGTGACCACCTGCGAAGATATTGGGGCAAGGCAAGTTACGGAACGAGAGGTTGGCGCCGTCGGTACCGCCGCGGATGGGCACGATGACCGGCTCCACGTCGGCTTCTTTCATTGCTTTCACGGCACGTTCCACCACGTAATAGACGGGTTCCACTTTTTCGCGCATGTTGTAATATTGATCCTTGATTTCGCAAGTTATGCAGTTGTTATATTTGATATTCAAGAAGTTAACGGCATCCTGCATAAATTTTTTCTGCGATTCGAACAGTTCGCGGTCGTGGTTGCGGATGATGTAAGACATTTTCGTTTCCTCCACGGTGCCTTCGATGTGCGTGAGCAAATAGAACCCTTCGTAATCCTGCGTGTGTTCGGGACGTTGTGCAGCAGGTAGTAAGTTGTTGAGTTCCATTGCAATAAGTTGTGAATTTACCATCTTGTTCTTGGCATAGCCCGGATGGATGTTTTTGCCTTGGATGTGGATATTGGCACCGGCAGCATTGAAATTCTCGAATTCCAGTTCGCCAATGGCACCGCCGTCCATCGTGTAAGCATAATCGCAACCAAAAGCTTCCACATCGAAAAATTTCACGCCGTTGCCCACTTCCTCGTCGTGAGAGAAAGCCACTTTAATGTCGCCGTGCTTGATTTCAGGATGTTGGATGAGGTATTCCATCGCGCAGACAATCTCCGCCACACCAGCTTTGTCGTCAGCTCCGAGCAAAGTCTTTCCATCGGTGGTCAGGATCGTTAACCCCTTGTAATCCAGCAATTCGGGAAACTCTTCGGGAGAAAGAACCGTGTTAGATTCCTTATCCAAGACGATGGTTCCGCCGTCGTAGTTGGGGATGATGACGGGAGCAGCGATGCCGGGCATGTCGGGTGCGGTGTCGAGGTGCGCCATGAAGCCGATGACAGGTTGTTTTTCCGTAGTATTGGAAGGCAGCAAAGCGGTGACATACCCGTGAGCATCCTTGGTAACTTCCGTCATACCAATATTTTTCAACTCTTCCACCATCACATCGGCGAAATCCAAAAGTGCTTGCGTGCTCGGATAGGTCTCTGAATTGGGATCTGCGGTCGTAGCGTAAGAAATATACTTGGAAAAACGTTGCAAAAGAATATCCTTCATAATTGTAATTATTTGGTTATTAAATATTTACTTTATCAACTTTCGTTTTAAAACAAGAAGAGCAAAAGTAATAATTTTTGACAAACAGTACACTGTCAATGGGTATTTGGCGAAGTGTTTTTCTTTTAGCATTTTTTAAGAATTTTTTCTAAAAAAAACTCTTGACAAAGGCATAAAAATATTGTATTTTTGCACGCTAAATTTTTGTTGATGAAATTATCTGAATTCAAGTATTATTTGCCTCAGGAATTGATTGCTCTGCATCCAGTGAAAGAGCGTGATGAGGCTCGCTTAATGGTGCTCAATAGAAAGACGCAAACCATTGAGCATAAGTTATTTAAGGATGTTATTGACTACTTCGACGACGGGGATTTGTTCGTGATGAACAACACTCGCGTCTTCCCAGCGTTGATGTTCGGCGAGAAGGAACAGACTCGCGCCCAAATTCGTGTTTTTCTGCTAAGAGAATTGGATGAAGAGAGTCGTTTGTGGGATGTGCTGGTGGATCCAGCTCGCAAAATCCGTATCGGAAACAAATTGTCTTTTACTGAAGACGACAGCTTGGTGGCAGAGGTTATCGACAACACGACCTCGCGCGGTCGTACGTTACGCTTCCTTTTCGACGGCGATCACGACGCTTTCAAGAAAAAGCTGATGGAGATTGGTACGACCCCGCTGCCCAACGACATTCAACGTTTGCGTGATATTGAGCCGTCAGACGAAGACGACTATCAGACCATCTACGCTACGGAAGAGGGTGCTGTGGTGGCTCCCGCTGCAGGTTTCCACTTCAGCCGTTTCCTGCTTTCTAAAATGGAAATCAAAGGTATTGAACGTACCTACATCACGTTGCACGCCGGATTAAGTAATTTTAACGATATTGATGTTGAAGATTTGTCGAAGCATAAACCTGACTCTGAACGCATGATTATTCGTGCGGAAGTCGCCGACAAAATCAACGAGACGAAAAAAGCGGGGCACAAAATTGTCGTGGTAGGTACTACCACAATGAAGGCTCTTGAATCTTCCGTCTATGATACCGGAATGGTGAAAACCACCGAAATGAACGGAAAAGAGGATATGTGGACCAACAAGTTCATTTATCCGCCTTATCGATTCAAGGTAGCTAATGCCATGATTACCAACTTCCATGCTCCGCAAAGTTCCATGCTGATGATGGTGGCGGCGTTCGGCGGTTACGAGTTTGTGATGAAAGCCTACAAAGAGGCAGTAGCTGAGAAATATCGCTTCCTCACTTACGGCGATGCCATGTTGATTATTTAACGTTTTTTAATACGATAAACTATGTCAAAAGCATATCAAGAAGCAGGTGTACAATTAGAGGCTGGCTATGAGTCAGTGCGCCTCATCAAGAAACATATTTCCCGCACCAACCGTCCTGGCATGATGGGTAACATCGGCAGTTTCGGCGGCATGTTCGATCTCGCCTCCCTCGGCTACAAGGAACCCGTTCTGGTTAGTGGTACCGACGGCGTGGGCACCAAACTGAAGCTGGCGTTCATGATGGATCGCCACGACACCATCGGCCAGGATGCGGTGGCTATGTGCGTGAACGACGTACTCGCGCAAGGCGCGGCACCCCTTTTCTTCTTGGATTACATTGCGGTGGGCAAGAATGAACCCACTAAAATTGAGGCTATTGTCAAAGGCGTGGCCGACGGTTGTGTGATGTCCAATTGCGCACTCATCGGCGGCGAAACGGCGGAGATGCCCGATATGTACGATGTGGACGAATACGACATCGCTGGTTTCACAGTGGGTGCAGTTGAGAAATCCAAACTTATCGACGGCTCCAAAGTCAAAGTCGGTGACGTGCTCATCGGTCTGGCTTCCAGCGGCGTTCATTCCAACGGTTTCTCTCTCGTGCGCAAGATTGTCTTCAAAGACAACCAATTGGATCTCAACAAGAAATATGACACCCTTCCAGATACGCTTGGTAATGTGCTCCTCACCCCGACGCGCATCTACGTGAAGCCCGTTTTAGAAGTGTTAAAAAATGTTGATATTCACGCTATCTGTCACATCACGGGTGGCGGTTTCGACGAAAATATCCCACGCGCACTGCGTGAAGGACAAGGCATTTTCGTGGATGAACACAATTGGGAAATGCCCGCCATCTTCCCGTTCCTCGAGAAGTACGGCAAAATCAACCATCGCGAAATGTTCAACGTCTTCAACATGGGTATCGGTATGGTTTTGATGGTTGATTCGAAAGACGCAGACCGCACTGTCAAGATGTTTAACGAGCTTGGAGAGAAAGCCTACGTTATCGGTAATGTCACCGACAAAGAAGGTGTTGTGGATATCCGGTTAAGGGATTAGAGAATAGGGAATGGATAATCCTAATATATAACAAGCTACTTCCTTAATCAGCCTCGACAGGGGCAAAAGCTCGGTAGCAGGGGGTAAACGAAGCGCAATCCCTGGAATCAAAACGAAAAAAAATAATATGAAATACATAGGTCCGCACGTTAGTGCATCCGGTGGCGTGGAGAATGCCCCGTTGAATGCCATGCAGGTGGGTGCAACTGCGTTTGCCCTGTTCACCAAGAATCAACGGCAGTGGTTTACCACCCCATTGAGCGAGAAATCCATATCAGCTTTCAAGGAGAACCTCGAGAAATCAGGTATTTCCTCTGATTATGTGTTGCCCCATGATAGCTACCTCATCAATCTCGGCAGTCCCGATCCGGAAGGTCTGGAAAAATCCCGGAAGTCGTTCTTCGAAGAGATGCAACGTTGCGAGCAATTAGGGTTAAAAATGCTTAATTTCCACCCTGGCAGTCATCTCAAACAAATCTCCCTCGAAGCCTGTTTGACGTTGATTGCGGAGAGCATCAATATGGCATTGGACAAAACGACCGGCGTGACTGCTGTTATTGAAAACACGGCAGGTCAGGGCACCAATGTCGGCTTTAGTTTTCAACATATTGCCTATATCATTGATAAAGTGGAAGATAAGAGTCGCGTAGGCGTATGTATAGACACTTGTCATACCTACTCTGCAGGTTATGACCTCAAAACTGAAGAGGGTTACAAGCAGACATGGCAGGAGTTTGACGAAACCATTGGTGCGAACTATTTGAGAGCTGTCCATCTCAATGATACGAAGAAGGAGTTTGGTAGTCGCGTGGATCGCCACGACAGTATCGGCAAGGGTCTTCTTGGCATGGAGTTTTTCGAACGTTTCATGCAAGATTCACGTTTCGACAATATGCCGTTGATTCTTGAGACTCCAGATGAGACGTTGTGGGCGGAGGAGATTAAATTGTTGCAAGGGATGGTGAGGCCGTTGTAGAGACGTGCATCGGTGCCTTTCCAGGGTCATATTTGCGGGACGCAGATGCCTCCCAATAAAAATTTTGCATCCATATATCGTCGTATCAAAAAAAAGTGTATTTTTGCCGCCGATTTCAACTGCTGCGTTCTTCTAACGGTTAGGAATCAAGATTCTCAATCTTGCAATACGAGTTCGATTCTCGTACGCAGTACAAAACAAGGCCATCTGTCCATACAGGTGGTTTTTTTGTAGAAAATAATTCATTAAATAGTCCCGAAGGGACAAGATTTTAATAACCCCATACAAGTGAAGCGCAGTGTGGGGACAGTCAAAAAAATGAAAAAACTCCTTTATTGGATCCAAAATGCGCGTGCTGTCGCGTTGCCGCAGAGTGCACTGCCTGCGTTAGTAGCTGTGTTTATGGCAGTGGGGAATGAAAACTTTTCCATTGGATTGAGCATCGTGGCGGTCATCGGGGTGATGTTGGCGCATCTTTCTGTAAACCTTTTCGACGATTACTTTGATTATCAGTTTCATAGTGAGGAGGTTCGCGAGCAGACAGCTTCTGAGGGACAACGTGCCCGTACGGCCAAAAGTCCCTATCTTTATTCTGGTGAAGCTACTCCGAAACAGCTGTTTATCGTAGCATCCCTTTTTGGGTTGGCTGCGTTGCTGTTGGGCTGCATTGTTTTCGTAACGCGCGGACTAACACCGCTTTACATCGCATTTGCGGCTGGATTCCTTGGTTTTTTCTATTCCGGTAAACCGATTCGCTTTTGCTATCATGGTTTGGGTGAATTGGTTACGGGCATCATTTTCGGACCGTTGTTGATGGCGGGGGTCTATTATGCGGCGTGCGGTCTATTCACCACAGAGGTGTTCGTCGTCTCGTTGGCCGTCGGGCTGTGGGTTGTAAATATATTATATACGCACTCCATCATGGATGCCACTGCCGATCAAAAAGTGGGCAAGAAAACATTGGCGGAGGTCATGAAAACTGCGAGGTGGAAACTTTTCGCTTCTGCTATCTTCAACTTCACTCCGTATCTCATACTTCTTATATCGCTGATATTCAAATATCTGCATCCTTTTTTCAGCGCGATATTCCTCATTCTTCCTTTATCTATCGCTCTTTTTTACCTGTTGATCCAATTTTGTTACCATCCTGAGCGTGAGTTTGACCGAAAAAAATGGTACGGACCTATGGAACATTGGGATATGATTCAAGAGAAACATCTCGAATGGTTCGCTATCCGATGGTATCTTGCTCGCAATATTCTTCAATTTGCAAGCATTATATTCATTATTTGTTCGTTAATCAGCTAAAAAAAACGTGACGATTATTCGTCACGTTTTTTCGTTAGGACTCGCAATGCTTTATTTTACAGCGATGACTTCGATTTCGACCATTACGCCTTTGGGAAGGTCGCGCACAGCGAAGGCGGCACGAGCCGGCGGATTGGAAGGGAAGCGGGTAGCATAAACCTCGTTCATAGCGGCAAAATTGGCGATGTCGCTGAGCAGACAGGTCGTTTTCACCACGTTGTCGAAGGTGTAGCCAGCTTCTTCGAGGATAGCAGCGATGTTCTTCATCACTTGCTCAGTTTGAGCGGTAATTCCCTCAGGTACAGTGCCGTTGGCGGGATTTACGGGAATTTGACCGGAGATAAACAGCATTCCGTTGGCTTCAATAGCTTGGCTGTAAGGGCCGATGGCGGCCGGTGCATTGTTGGTATGGATGACTTTCTTCATAATGGGTTAAAATTTTGAAAGCGCAAAAATATAAAAAATGCGGATATAAAATGTGTGGAGACGTTGCGCACAACATCTCCACAATGGGGGTGTCGTAAAATAAGAGTTATTTCACGTAATAGGTCAACCGCATGTTAATGCTGGCGCGTTTTTCCTTGGATGAGGTGTTGAAAGCACCGCCCCAGGTGTAGTCTTCCTCGGAAGAGTTGGGTTTTGTGATTTGGAACACGCCCATGTTGGCACTCTTGAGGTCGCCTAACTTCGCACCAGCGCTCTTGGTAATGGTTTCGGCACGGTTTTTCGCATCTTGGGAGGCCTCAGCAAGCATTTGCAGCTTCAAATCGGCCAGTTTCGTGTAATAATATTCAGGATTGTGATTCTCAATCATGATGTTTTGGTCATAGAGTTCAGAGATGTCACGGGTAAGAGCCTCCACTTTGTCGATGTCGTGTGACTCGATGCGCACCACCTGTTCAGCGATGTAGCCGTCGAATTCTTCGTGCCAGCGGTTGTTGGCATCGTAGAAAGAACGGTAGTTGGTGCGGGTGGAAACCTTCTTAAAGTCGATTTCCTTTTCAGGAATGTTCGCTTTTTTGAGGTAAGCTTTTACCACTTCACTTTGTTCTTTGAGGTTGGCGTAAGCTTCCTTCATGTCCGCACCTTTGGCGGAAAATTCGAATTCCCAAACGATAAGGTCGGAGGTGAAGTCTTTCTCTGCCAAACCTACGATGGAGACCGTTTTCTGCGGTTTTTTGGTTTGATAATAGGCCACGCCGATGGCTATAGCGGCCAAGAACAATCCGATACTAGCGATAATCGCGATTGGAACCCATTTGTTTTTCATATTCGATGTATTTTGAATGTTTAGAAATCAGTGTAAATAACGCGGAGGTAGAGGAATTATTGTGTTGATTTGTGATTTGTGACGGTGGTGCGGTGACTATGACATTAGACTATGACTATTGCAAAAGAGGGTGTATCCAACGATACACCCTCTTACGTGTTTTTATAGAATTGTCGAAATTATTTCAGCAACAGCTGATTATATTTTCTCAAAGATTCCAAAATGTTGACTCTCACGTGGATGAAGTCGTCGGTGCCTGCGGCTTTGAGTGCATCGAGGCATTCGGTAGGGTTGCCAGCCACGAGGAACGGTGTATTCGGATATTGAGCCTTGCACTGTTGAGCGGCTTCCACACCGAGGGTGGCGTATTCGTCGTCGGAGCTGCATACCACGATGAGGTCGGGCTTTGCCTCGCCAGCAGCCTTCACACCTTCTTCGACAGTAGCGAAACCTGCAGGCTCAACAATCTGATAACCAGCGCATCCGAAGAAGTTGGTGATGAAACCAGCACGTGCCTGACGCATAGCCAGATTACCGAGTTTCAGCAAATAGACGGAAGGGCGATGGTTGATCTTGGCGTATTTTTCCGTTTCCAAACGCAGTTCTTCGAACGCCATGGCACCGCGATAAGTCTTCAACCCTTCGTTTTCATCTTTGACTATGCGTTCAATCTTGTCGGCCATCATCTCGTTGATGTTCGGATATTGGTTGGTACCCAGCAAGATATAGCGGCGAGTGGCGATGTTCATATCGCGTTTTTGGCAACTCTCTTCGATAGCGGCTTTCATCGTGCCGTCTTCGATGGCTTTGAGGGCACCGCCTTGTTGCTCAACACTTTGGAACAATTTCCAAGCATTTTCTGCGATGGAATTGGTGAGATTCTCAATGTAGTAAGAACCTGCGGCGGGATCCACCACACGATCCATGAAAGCTTCCTCTTTGAGGATGACCTGTACGTTGCGGGAGATGCGGCGAGAGAACTCGTCGGATTCCTTGTAAGCCACATCGAACGGTTGCAGAGAAATGGAATCTGAACCGCCAATAGCGGCAGACATACCTTCAGTAGTGCTGCGCAACATGTTAACGTATGGGTCGTAAAGGGTTTTGTTCCAAGTAGATGCAACGGTATTGATATGGATTTTGTACGCGCAGTCGCATTTGGGTTTGTACTGAGCCACCATTGTGGACCAGAGCAGACGGGCAGCACGCAATTTCGCGATTTCCATGAAATAATTGGAGCCTACAGAGAGGGTGAGTTGCATGCGAGATGCCACTTTTTCAGGTTTAAGACCCTTTTCGGTGCAAAAAGCCAAGTATTCGTTGGCCATATTGAGCGTGTAAGCCAGTTCTTGCACGATGGTTGCACCAGCGTTGTGCAGTGTGATGCCGTTCACGTTGATGACCTTGAAGTTTCTCATGCAGCCGTTCATTTCCAGCAATTGGAGGGCCTGCTGCATATCTTCTTCAGCGGATTTCCAGAATTTATTGTGTTTGAGGCGATAGGTCAGCGGATCGAAGTTGATGCTGCCTTGCACTTTTTCTTTATCGAAGTTGTTTTTTTCCACGTAAGCGACGAAGTTCTTCATCAAATCGAGGTAACTCTTTACGTGGTTGAACTGTACTCCGTTGACATTCAGATCGATACCTTTCAGCAAAGTTTCCAAAGCAGTAGCGTTATCTGCATTGGTCGCATTGAAGGCGATGCAGGTTGCGCCGCGTTTGAGGGCATCCACTGCGATGGCGTTAGCCTTGGCAGGATCTGATTCTTCCACTTCTTGTACGATTTCCCAGGAATTGTCGTGCGGGTTTGTGCCGCGCGTATAGGGAAATTCGTTTGGCATGGTCTTCAGGTAGTCCAAATCCTTCAGATTTTCAGCACGATAATAGGGGCGAACTTGGAAACCTTCATCGGTTCTCCAGACTAATTTTTTCTCATAATCAGCCCCTTTGAGGTCTTTATTGATGGTTGCTTCCCACTGCTCCGTGGTCACGGGCGGGAATTCGGTGAATAATTTTTCGTCGTTCATATTCCTTTTATATTAAGGCGGCAAAGATACAATTTTTTTGCATAGTTGCCAATCTTGAATATGGCTTTAGGTTTCGCAAAAAAAGTGTATTTTCGCGGGCTTAAAATATAAGGTATAGAATATTGGAAACGTTAGATAGAACAAAGGAACTTGAAACGAAAGATATTGGGCATTTGCTGTGGGTTTATGCCCTGCCGGCGGTCATCAGTCAGGTAATTGCTTCTGTATATAACATTGTTGACCGTGTTTTTATTGGGCGCGGTGTGGGAGCGTTAGCCATTGCCGGATTGGTCATCACCATGCCATTGATGAACATTATCCACGCTTTTGGAGCACTCATAGGAGTGGGTTCTGCTTCGCGTATGTCTATTGTTTTGGGCAAAAAAGACAACGAATGGGCAGAGAATATCTTAGGCAACAGCTTGATATTCACAGTATTATTAGGATCCTGCGTTCTAACGTTTTGCTATCTTTTCTTGGATAAAATCCTGATGATGTTCGGTGCAACCCCCGAAACGATTGCGTACGCCCGCGAGTACATGATTTACATTCTGCCAGGCATGTTCCTGATTACTGTGGCTTTCAACCTCACCGGTTTGATTCGCGCATCGGGCTATCCCACAAAGGCGATGCTGATTATGGCAGGCGGTGCTATTCTCAATATGATTCTCGACCCGATTTTCATCTTTGCGCTGGATATGGGTATCAAAGGTGCTGCGATTGCCTCCACCATCTCCATTTTCTGCATGGCGGTGGTCTCTATCCTGCATTTTGTGCAACCGTCGTCGTTCATCCGTTTCAAAGCGCACGCATGGAAGCCGAAAGGCTATATTTTCAAGAATATCACCATGATAGGCTTGAGCCCGTTCTTTATGAACTTGGCTGCAGCTGGGGTGGTCGCCATCCTTAACAGTCAGCTGTTGCGCTATGGTGGTGATTACGCGGTGGGCGCATACGGCATTTGTAACACGTACGGCAACTTCTTGGTTCTCGTGATTATCGGTGTTTGTCAGGGTATGCAACCTATCGCTGGTTACAACTACGGAGCGGGTCACGGACACCGTCTCAAACATGTTTACGGGCTAACCATGAGAATTTGCGTGGCCATTGGTTTTGCGGGCAGCGTGATTTCTTGCCTGATCCCGGGCACCATGATGCGCGCCTTCACCACCGACTCGCACCTCATTGATCTGGGTCGCGTTGCCTTGCGTTACAGCATGGTGATGTTTCCGCTTATCGGTTTTACCATTGTCAACTCCAACTTTTTCCAATCCATCGACAAACCGTGGGTGGCCATTGTCACAAGCCTTTCCCGCCAGGTCATCTTCCTGGTCCCGATGAGTATCCTTATCCCGATGCTTTACGTGAAACTCGGCTGGAACGGACTCAACGGTGTCTGGATTTCCTTGACAATCTCTGATGTCCTCGGTGCCGTCCTTGCCGCCATCCTCCTCTTTACCCAACGCCAAGTTTTCTTCATCAGTGACAATTCAAATAATAGTATATAAACATCAATTCCTTAAGCAGCCTCGGAGAGGCAAAACGCACGAAGTGCAATTAACCCCACACAAGCGATAGCGCAGTGTGGGGGCGATAAGAACCCCATACAAGCGATAGCGCAGTGTGGGGGCAAACAAAGAACAAAGAAAAATGACAAATTACTACATCGATACCCACGCCCATTTGTACCGCGAGTACTATCCTGAAAACTTCCGCGAAGTGATTCAGCGGGCAGTGGACGCTCATGTGGAGAAGGTGCTCCTCGCCTGCGTGAATGTGCAGACTCCGCCGATGATTGCCGAAGCAGTGGAAATGTTCCCGAATAACATCTTCGGACTTGTAGGATTGCACCCTTCTGACGTGCGCGAAAACTACGAAGAGGAACTGGCAGAGCTGGAAACTCATATTGAAGACCGCAACATCGTCGGTATTGGCGAAATCGGTCTTGACTACTACCACGATCGCGATTTCGAGCAGGAACAGCAGATCGTGTTCAAACGGCAGCTCGACTGGGCTCACGATCGCAAGTTGCCGCTGTCGTTACATATCCGTAATGGTTACAGCGAGGCCATTCCGATTCTGAATCAATACGAAACTGGCTCATTGTCAGGGGTTTTACACTGTTTTTCAGGTGGCATTCAGGAAGCAGAATGGGCAGCGAAACACGGATTTGTCATCGGCATCGGTGGTATCGTGACCTTTAAGAACAGCAAGTTGCAGGAGTTGATTCCGAAGATAGGTTTGGATCACATTGTGCTGGAGACCGATGCGCCCTATCTCGCGCCTACCCCGCACCGCGGTACACCCAACGAAAGCAGCTATATACCGCTTATCGCAGCCAAAATTGCCGAAATTATGGAGGTTCCCGTGAATGAGGTGATGGAGCGCACCACAGAAAACGCCCTCCGAATCTTTAAATTCTGACCCTAACCCTTTGACCCTCGACCCTATAACCTTTAAATTCCCAAAAATGAAAAACCTTTTAACCACAATCGCAATTATTTGCATAACAGTCATAAGCGCTACAGCGCAATCCAACTCCTTCGGTACCCGTGTTGGATATAATTTCGAGCTCTCCCTTCAGCATCCAGTTGCCTCCAACTCCGGAATGGTTGAATTTGATGCCGGAGTCACGCCTTTCATTACCCAAAAAGGCATCATGTATAATGAAGACGGTACTTCTTCTGACCGTCGCTACACCTATGGGCGCGTTCAGGCGGTGCTTGCTTATGATTGGATTATGGATATTCTCCCCAGTTTCTATTGGTACGCTGGTGCGGCCATTGGCGTGAGTTGGGGCTACGGCGAATTTTTCGACAGTCCTCATTACGATAAACACGGCAAATTGGTAACCTACAGAAAGTTAGGTCTTCCTATCGGTGCTCAAATTGGTTTGGAATACGAATTTAAAACACCGATTAACATCAGCGTTGACTGGCGCCCAATGATTAATGTCTTCGGAATAAGTCAGGGAGATTATACCTCTTATCTTTATAGTTTTTCGCTTGGTGTTCGTTACCGGTTCTGAAATAAGATGGACGTAAACCTCTAAACCATAAACCTTAAACCTTAAACCCACAATGATTGAATCCAACATTTTCACGCCCTGTCAAATTGGGCCTATAACATTGAGAAACAGAACGATACGTTCCGCTGCTTTTGAAAATATGGCGGTTAAGAATGCGCCATCGGAAGCTTTGTTTAACTATCACACGGCGGTGGCTCGTGGCGGCATCGGCATGACTACTGTAGCATACGCCTCAGTGAGTCGTAGCGGACTCTCTTTCGAAGGGCAGCTTTGGTTGCGCGAGGAGATTGTTCCGGAACTGAAAAAATTGACTGATGCTATCCATGCGGAGGGCGCGAAAGCCTCCATTCAGATTGGGCACTGTGGCAACATGACGCATCGCGCGACTTGCGGCGAAAAACCGCTCTCCCCGTCGGGACGTTTCAACCTCTACTCGCCTACGTTCACCCGCAAGATGACTATCAAGGACATTGATCAGATTGTGGATGATTTCGGGAAGGCAGTTGATCTTTGTCGTCGTGCCGGTTTCGATTGTATTGAGGTGCACGCAGGACATGGCTACCTCATCAGCCAGTTCCTCTCGCCCTATACCAATCACCGTCGTGACGAGTATGGCGGTTCTCTCGAAAATCGTATGCGTTTCATGCGTCGTGTGATTACCCGCGTGATGGAGGAGGCCAAAGACGATATGGCTATCGTAGTGAAAACCAACATGTTCGATGGTTTCCGTACCGGCATGAAGGAGGATGAATGCATTAAAGTGGCGCAGGAATTGGAGAAATTAGGTGTACATGCATTGGTACTCACCGCTGGTTTCGTCAGCAAGGCTCCGATGCATGTGATGCGTGGTGCTATGCCTCTGAAAACCCTTGCTTACTATATGGATTTCAAGAAGTTCTGGTGGCTGAAGTTCGGTCTGTTCTTCGGCGGCCGTATAATGATACCCACAGTACCCTACAAGGATGCCTACTTCTACGATACTGCTATGAAATTCCGCCAAGCGGTGAAGATGCCGCTGATTTACGTGGGTGGTATGGTCAACAAAGAGGATATGGAGAAGGTGCTCGACTCTGGATTCGTGGCGTTCCAAATGGCTCGTGCGCTCGTCCACGATACCGATTTCGTGAACAAGCTTCACTCTGGTGAGGTGACTAAGAGCGGTTGCAAACATTCCAACTACTGCATTGGTCGTATGTACACGCTTGACATGCGCTGCCATCAATGCATGAAGGATAGTGAACTGCCAACAAAATTGCAACACGAAATCGACAAGGCGGAAAAAGTGATAGAAGCAAATAAATAACTCTAATTCAAAACCATAATGAAGAAAAAAACAATTGTCATCATTCTTGGCTGTCTGTTGTTAATAGGTTGCCTGTTTTTTATCTTGGTGAAAACCAATGTAATACGTATTGGAAATCAACCTAAATCAGATCTTTTTGCGGTGAAAGACACCAACAATATCACCAAGGTTTTCATCGCCGACATGAATGGAGAATACACTCTGTTGGTACGTCGGGACGATGGCTGGTACGTGCAGGATTCTATCAAGGCAATGCCGCAGAAGATAGAGGAGTTGCTTACCACCATCCATAATGTCACCTTGCAGCAGACGGTGGCCAAAACAGCCCAGTCGAACATCAACAAGATGATGTCTGTGAATGCCGTCAAAGTGGAAATTTACCAAAACGCCCCGAAATTCACGATTTTTGGTATTCCGTTTTTCAAGAAAGAGCGCAATGTGAAAACTTATTACATGGGACCTGCCACCATGGATAATATGGCTAATTTTGCCATTTTGGAGGGCTTTGATGAACCCTGCATTGTCTATATCCCTGGTTTCCGAGGCTTTCTTACCCCGTATTACTCTTTCAAACCCGTCGATTGGTACAATTGTGACCTTTTCAGCACCAAAATCACTCGCATACAATCGTTACAGGTGGAAGACTTTGAAAATCACGAAGAGTCCTTCTATGTGGAAAAGGTTGGACCGCGCTTTTTCAGTCTCTATAATGTTCATAATGAGTTGATTCCTGATTATGATACCGTGAAGTTGCTCGATATGTTGGCCGAATATCGCGATAAGAATTACGAAATCTATGTTTCCAATATGTCTGAGGGTGCCAAAGACTCCATTATCAAGTATAACCACTTCAAAACCATTACTTTAATAGACGTGGATGGAAAGAAAACCACGTTGGATATGTATCGGAAATTGGAGTTGGATCCCTACTATTTGGATGCGATTGTTGGAGGTATGGAACGTGCAGATGAAGAGCCTTACAATCGCGACAAATTCTATGCAGTGTTAAACGGCAACACCAAAAATCTGGTACAGTGTCAGTATTACCATTTCGACCGCCAGAATCAGCCACTTTCCTATTTCCTCAAGAAACAGCAGTAGATGAGCGACGAACTTTACATGCAACGGTGTCTGCAATTGGCCGCTTTGGGGTTGGGCAAGACGAGTCCGAACCCGATGGTGGGTGCTGTGATTGTGCATAATGACAAGATTATTGGCGAAGGTTATCATCATCAATGTGGTCAGGCGCATGCAGAAGTGAATGCGATTAACTCTGTGAAAGACACTGAGTTGCTGAAAGAGAGCACGCTCTATGTGAATTTAGAGCCTTGTTCGCATTTTGGGAAAACACCGCCATGCGCCGATGCGATTATCCGCTATGGAATTCCCAAAGTGGTGGTTGGTTCCATCGACTATCACGACAAAGTGAATGGAGCAGGGGTGAAAAAATTGCGTGAAGCCGGTGTTGAGGTGGTGGAGAATGTCTGCAAAGCTGATTGTGAGGAACTTAACAAACGATTCTTCACTTTCCATCAGCAACATCGACCTTATATCATCCTCAAGTGGGCGCAAACTCGTGACGGTTTCATGGATATCGACCGAAGTGGTTCAGAACCAACCTCTTACTGGATAACGAATCCCGCGTTGAAGGTATTGACACACAAGTGGCGCAGTGAAGAGGATGCCATTTTGGTGGGGTATAATACGATGCGCAACGACCGTCCGCAACTCACTACTCGAGAATATCCTGGAAAAGACCCACAACGCTTTGTGATGCAACGTGGTACGGATATGATAGCCGATTTGCCCTATACACCACTTTCTGAGAAGGCCGGAGAGGCCATTCAGCAACTGTATAATCTTAAAATCCAGTCTGTTATCATTGAAGGAGGAAAGAAAATATTGGAGAGATTCTTGAACATCGGATTGTGGGATGAAGCGCGGATTTTGGTCGGAAATCAATGTTGGGGAAAAGGACTAAGAGCACCCCAGGTTCCTGAAATCCCCGAAAAAGTTGTGAAAATTGACGATAATCAGTTGATGTATGTTCGAAGATACCTATAAAACCATAGCAAAGCCATCGGAAGGGAGTTATAGCGAAAAACGTAGCAAGTTTCTGGCATACGCATTTCCTGTTCAGAATGAACAAGATGTGAAAGCGCGCTTGACGGAAATCCAAAAGAAGCATTGGGACGCGCGGCATCACTGTTATGCCTATATCCTTGGTCCTCACAAAGATGCGTATCGTTTGAACGATAATGGTGAGCCTTCAGGTACCGCTGGACGACCTATTTATGGTCAGCTACTTTCAAAGGATTTGACCAACACACTAGTGATTGTGGTTCGTTATTTTGGTGGTATCAAACTGGGTGTCAGTGGATTGCAGAATGCATACAAGGTGGCTGCGAAAGAAGCTCTGGATGCGGCCGTTATCGAAGAACGTACTATTCAGGAGCAATTTCGTGTGGTTTTCGAATATGTCAAGATGAATGACATTATGCAGATTCTCAAGGATCCTGAAATACAAGTACTTGATCGACAAAGTGATATGCGTTGTACCTATACTATTTCTGTGCGTCAGCGCGATGCCGATCGTATCGCGGATGCACTTCGAAAAGTGTCTATGACGGAGGTTGTCGCCCTATAATTTTATTCAAAATCAATTGTTTATATCTTTCTGTTTTCGACAAAAAAGAGGTCGAAATATACCGTATTTTTGCAGGAATAGCGAGAATAGTTTGAAATTATGAAAAATAGTGTCGTTAAATTAACAATTTTAGTCGTGGCAATCGCCACGTTTTCGGGTTGTGTTGCTAAACAGAAATATAACGAGCTTTTGCTCAAGCAACAACGATGTCAAGATGAATTGACCTTTATGACCTCTGAGAATCAGAGTTGTCAAGATGCTAAAAAGGCCTTGAATGGTCAGGTGAGTGCTTTAACCGCTGAGGCTGAGCAGTTGCGTGCCGATACCCTACGACTCTACCGCCAAGCCAGAAGTGCCGAACGGGAGTATGAAAAAGCAAAAAAGGATTATGACGATTTGTTAAAAAATTTTGCTGATTTGTCCGCTAATAACCAAAGTACTATTAACGACTTATTGGGCAATCTCGATAAATATAAAGATGAGATGTCTGTGAAGGAGAAAATGCTTTACGCGCAACAGGACTCCTTGGCGAAGTCTCGTGCGGAGTTGGCAGTTAAAGAGCAGCGTATCAATGAGATGCAAGCTATTTTGGCGCAGAAGGATGCTGAGGTGAAGGCACTGAAGGAGAAGGTCAGCAATGCATTGAAAGGTTTCGAAGGCAGCGGTCTGAACGTGCATGAAAAAGACGGCAAAGTGTATGTCTCCATGGACGACAAATTGCTGTTTGCCTCTGGAAGCTGGACCATCAACGAGCAGGGCTTGCAAGCCATCCAGAATTTGGCGAAAGTACTTGAAAATGAGCCGGAAATCTCCGTGCTCATCGAAGGTCATACCGACAACGTGCCCTATCGTGGCAGTGGTCAAATCAAAGACAACTGGGATTTGAGCGTGATGCGCGCCACTTCCGTGGTGAAGGCGTTGCTGCAGAGCGGCAATATCGCGCCCACACGTCTGTCGGCCTCGGGTAGAAGCGAGTATCTTCCTTTGGATGAGAACAATACGCCCGAAGCAAGAGCTAAGAACCGCCGCACGGAAATTATCCTTACGCCCAATTTGGATCAACTTTTCCAACTGATACAGAATAACTAACATGGCATTCGCCGACACGCTTATCGGTTGGTACGAAGAGCACCAGCGTGACTTGCCCTGGCGCGGCGAAGCCGACCCCTACAAGATATGGGTTTCCGAAATCATTCTGCAGCAAACCCGCGTGCAGCAGGGTTGGGATTATTATTTGCAATTTATCGATAACTTTCCGAATGTCAAAGCGTTAGCAGAGGCTGAAGAAGAAAAGGTGCTGCGAGTGTGGCAAGGATTAGGCTACTACTCTCGCGCCCGCAATATGCACGCTGCCGCGCAGGAAATCATGTCGCGGCACGGCGGAAAGTTTCCCAATGACTACGATAACATCTTGGCACTCAAAGGAATTGGACCATATACCGCTGCAGCTATTGCCTCCATCGCTTTCCATCAGCCTTACCCTGCTGTAGATGGCAACGTGATTCGCATTGTCAGTCGCATCTTCGGTGTATGTGACGATATATCGCAACCTGCTGTGGTAAAGCGGATTACGGAAATCTGCGAGACGCACATTGACCGCAACAACCCCGGCATCTTCAACCAAGCTGCCATGGACTTTGGGGCAACGCACTGCACCCCGAAAAATCCGAAATGCAGCGAATGTCCCTTTGCCACAAACTGTTACGCGTTGAAAAACCAGCTTACGGAAGTGTTGCCTGTGAAGAAGAAAAAGACAGAGCAGCGGCACCGTTTTTTTCACTACACTGTCTATATTTCTGACAACCAGACCATTATCGAACGGCGCACCGGCTCCGACATCTGGAAGAACATGTATCAGTTTCCGCTTGTGGAAACCGCTGGGGAGGACAACTCCTTCGGAGAGCCTACTGTCCGTCTTCGCGAAGTGCTCAGCCACCAAATCATACACGCGGACTTTTATGTCAAGTCCGTTGCAAAGTTTCCGAAAGCATCTGACAACCAAAAGGTTGTAGATTTTTCCACCCTTGCCAAATATCCTATGCCGAAGATTATGACGGAGTTTTTAAGATTTTTGGGACAACAGTAGCACGAGGAGATGTCTCGTTTGTGAGGAGATGCGCATATCGTTTATATAACAATCCAGTTTATTCGTAATTTTGTAATTTTGCAGCTTAAAAAATATTCAAAAAGATGAAAAAACATATTATGGCCATTTTGGTTTTTACGACTATTTTAACCGCGGGAACCGATGCAAACGCCCAAAATACGGGCAATATCCATAACGCGGTATTAGACAATATCGCCACGCGGACATCCGTGCGCAGCTATTTGGACAAGCCCGTGGATGCGTCGGTGATCGAGCAGTTGCTGCGGGCGGGTATGGCGGCTCCCTCCGCCGTGAACCGTCAACCGTGGCATTTCGTGGTCGTCACCGACAAGGTGCAGCTGAAAGCGCTGGCCAAGGCCAACCCTTATGCGGGCATGGCTGCGAAAGCACCCCTTGCCATCGTGGTGTGTGGCGATTTGAAGAAAGCTCTCAACGGCGATGCCCGCGAGTTCTGGGTACAGGATTGCTCCGCCGCCACCGAGAACATCTTGTTGGCTGCCAATGCGTTGGGACTCGGAGCCGTTTGGACAGGGACCTACCCTGATCAGAATCGTTGCAAGGATGTCTCCGCCATCCTGAAGTTGCCCGAAACCCTCATCCCGCTCAACACCATCGTCATTGGCTACCCCGCCGGCGAGAACAAACCCAAAGACAAGTGGAAACCCGAAAATATCTCCTATAACACGTATGGCGGAAAACAGCCCGAGGTCGAGAATCGTCCTATCCAAGAGTCTGATTTCGTGGAATTTGACTACACAAAATCGGCAAACATCAATCCGTTTGTATGGTTCAAGGGCAACGGACTGCTGTTGGCTTCCGGCGATGTGCGTCGTCACAATGCGATGACCATCGGCTGGGGCGCGTTGGGCAACATTTGGCAGCACAACCTCAGCACCATCACCGTGTATGTGGCACCCGCCCGCTATACTTACGAGTTCATGGAGCGTTATCAGTACTTCACCGTGATGGTCTTCGACGAGGATCGCAAAGACGTGCTCGAGTACATGGGTACGCACAGCGGCCGCGACGGCGACAAGGCTGCGGCATTGGGCTTGCATGTAGCTTATACTGAGCATGGTACACCTTACTACTTGGAGGCTCGTGAAGTGTATGAATGCGAAATCATGTACCGCGGTCCGTTCGATCAAAGAGGGTTCGAGGAAATCCCGCGCAAACGTTACGAAAACTTCCCCGCCGGCGTCCACCACGAATATATCGGGAAAATTGTGAGCGCGAGAAGGCGGTAGCCCTGTATGTTAGTTTTTTTTCTATCTTTGCCGCGTTAAATTAATCAGTGAAAATGAAGTATTCAGAACTTGAAAAGAAATTGAGAAAAGCAGGATGTTACCCTATTGACAACAGCGATCATCCTATATGGTATAGCCCAATTACATAGAAAATGTTCAAAACGGGGCATCACAAGTCACAGGAAGTGAAAACCGGAACATTGAGCAAAATTCTCAAAATGGCAGGAGTGAATTTATAATGAAATAAAACTATAAATATGAAGGTCAAAGCAATAATAGAAACAGGAAAGGATTTGGATTACGATATCTACACGGATGACGAATCGTTGGATTTCATGCTGCTCGGTCAAGGGAAGACTATCGAGGAGGCAAAAAGCGATTTTCTCAAATGTAAAGAAGAGATGAAGCAGGAATTTGCCGCCGCCGGAAAATCTTTCGATTTTGACAATTTAGAATTCGAATATGTCTTCGACACTGTCTCTTTTCTCAAATATTCACCGTTCACACTCACAGGACTCTCAAAAGCCACCGGCATAAATTGCAAACAATTGAGCCATTATGTAACTGGCTACCGCAAACCATCACCCAAAACGAAACTGCGAATTCAAGAAGGCGTGACAAGTTTCGCCAAGACATTCAGCACTTTAACATTGATTTAACCGTTATTGAGCGTAATTTCAGTAATAAACCCTCATGAACCGCACCCTCATCATCGCAATCTTATTGCTCCCGCTGCTGGCGTGGGCGCAGACAAAGCCTACTGCACCGTTGCCGCCCGAAGAGAGCAAGGCGCGGCTGCAGCAGCTCGGAGATTCTTTGGGGAGATACGATGGATTTAAAAACTTCGACCGACACGGTTGGATGGTGGTGGAGAAAGTGACGAAAACCAATCATCGCATCTATTCGTCTGATTATGGAATCATTAACGACAAAGGGCAGATTGTTCTGCCGTGCGAGTACTATTGCATCCGTTTTCAAAAGCATTCCGACCTGATTATGGTGGCGAAGAATAGTCACTCGGCAGGCTTCATGAACCGGCAGCTGCAATGGGTGATACCGCCAAAATTCGAAGCAGAAGACTGGTGCTCTATGGAGTGTGACGACTATTTCCAATATGGGATGTTGGTGACGTCTGACCTAACTCAGAAGTATGGCGTTGTGGATTCTGCAGGTCGCGAGATACTGCCCTGCCAATACAATTGGGTGGAAATTGCCGGACAAAATCTGCTTTTGACCTATTATGAGAATCGTTACGGAGCACTCAACAGACGCCGCCACATTATGATTCCGTTTGTATATGAACATCTGCATTTTCTTGGAGACCAGTATATTGAAGCGAAAAAAAAAGGTTTATATGGGGTAATCACAACCTCTGGACAGGAAATCCTTCCTTTTGTATATGAACAGATTTGGAATTATGAGAAAGGACTTTTCGCTGTGAAACAAAACGGCAAATGGGGTGTGGTGGATTCGTTGAATAATCTTGTAGTTCCGTTTATGCCAGCACAAAACATACATATTATCAGTAAGTTAGATATGTTTGAGTTATTGCAGGAGAACGGCAGAAGACAATTGCTCGACAAAAACGGCAAAGTGTTAGTTCCCTCATACGAATACAGTATTCCGGGTATCTCTGGCAAACAAATTGCGGTTTGGGGTGAAAACACATCCACACAAGACCACTTGTTTTGCAAAATATATGACCGCAATGGCAAAATGGTAGATGCTTACAACAACATCGAATTTGTCGGTTCCAAATGGGTGAATGACAAAACCATGATCCCTGTAAACCGCAATGGCAAATGGGGATTCGTCAACCGCGACTTTCAACTGGTTGTACCGTGCTTGTATGACAGCCCTGTAAGCGGCGATTACGGCTACGGTTACGCCACCTCCACAGCCACCGATCTTCCTTTGGTTCTTTTTGACGAGCAGGGCGAACCGCTAATAAAAGGCCCTTACCAATGGATTTGCCCTTCCGTGAACGGCTGGTTTCAGGTCGAGTCCTATCCTATATCTCCCATCTACTTGGAAGGCTTGATAGGTTTCATTGACCGTTACGGCAACAGCACTTTTACAGAAAGGGATCTACTTCAAATAAAAGGATCATATGAGGAATTGTTTGAGAATGAAAGGGATTTACCCCGGTTGTTAGAGACTTGGCCCGAATTCCCCGGTGGTCCAGATTCCCTGAATGCCTATCTCGCGAGAACGATACAGTATCCTCAGGACGCCAGCAGCAACGATATCTCCGGCACGGTGCTCGCCGAGTTTTCGGTGGAAAAGGACGGACAGGTCGGACAAGTCACCATCAAAGTGCCGCTCTTCCCCTCCTGCGACGAAGAGGTGGTCCGCGTCCTCAAACAGATGCCAAAGTGGAAGCCCGGCACAAATCAAGGATTGCCCGTCCGCTGCTTCATGCAGGTGCCTGTCACGTTCCGAGGTGACAAAGAAGAGGATGCGGGCAAGTAATCATTCTATTTGCGCTAAAAATTTTCAACTCAACTGCAACCTTTTGACTTTTTTGCATCATAATAGTATAAACCCAAAAAATTCTTGATATGAAAAAAATTGCCGTTATCATTTTCAGCCTGCTCCTCGCGCAAAGCGTGAGCGCACAGAAGTTTGTTGTCCCGGAAATTCCCGGTGACATTGAAAAGTCCGAGTATGCCAAATACACGGAAGCTGCCATGAACTGCATCGACTGGTTGAAAACCCATTCCCCGAGCGATGCGCAGCGTAAGGATATAGCATCATACGCGCTATGGTGGCTCTCCGGCACCCCCGATGTACACATGGTGCTGAACACCGATGTGATGAAATTCGAGGACGGAAACCTCCTGTTACTGTTCCTCGGTGGCTGGGGACAGTATGCCATCCAACAGAAGGATGACAGCCAGCTGGAAGGCTGTTTTGCCGGTGTGAACACTGCGCTTGATTACTATGTGAAGTACAAGAAAGAGCTTGGAAAAGACAAAGGTGCGGAGCAGTTCCTCAAGATGCGCGACAAAGGGACGCTGAAGTCCTATCTGGCCAAGTCGTTGCCGGAATAAGCTTTTCTCCCGCAGAACTCGCAGATTAACGCAGATTAATACGTGTAGATCCGTGTGATACGCGGAGATAATCACCTTAGATCACCCATCATGAACCGCACCCTCATCATCGCAATCCTTCTGCTCCCATTCCTCTCATGGGCGCAGACAAAACCGACTGCACCGCTGCCGCCCGAAGAGAGCAAGGCACGGCTGCAGCAACTCGGCGACTCTCTCCGGAAATACGATTACTTCGATTACCTCGACCGCCACGGCTGGATAATCGTGTGTGTACGCTCGGACGATAATGCAAAGAAAGCATGGCCAAACCGTTTTGGCATTATTGACGATTATGGGAGACAGATTTTACCCTGCGAGTACAGCGACATCCTTTTCCAAGAGCATTCCGACCTGATCTTCGTGATGAAAGATAGCCTTTTAGGCTTCATGAACCGGAAACTGGAATGGGTGATACCCCCGAAATATGACGGCAGGGTATGGTACGATGTGGAGGAGGTTGATGACTTTTTTGAGTACGGGATGATCGTATTAACAGATATGGACGGAAAAGAGGGTGTGGTGGATTCTACTGGTCGCGAGATACTGCCCTGCCAGTATGACCAGGTGAGAATAGCCGGTCCAGACCTTTTTATCATTGAAAAAAGGAATGAAAAGGTTGCCGGTGCAGTCAACCATCACGGCGACACCGTGATACCTTTTGTCTATAATCTCTTGTACGCTTACAACGATCATTATCTTAAAGCAGAAAGGCAAGACTTATACGGTGTGCTTTCTGTCACAGGACAGGAAATCATCCCATGCAAGTACGAAATGATTTGGGGCTCGGATATGGGCTATTTCGCTGCACGTCAGGGAGGAAAGTGGGGCGTGGTGGATTCGGCGAACAATGTGGTGGTCCCTTTCCTTTACAAAGCATCATACCTGTGTTTTTTTCCAAAATCGGATATTATTGAACTTGTAATTCCAGGGGAAAAAAGTCAGTTACTCAACAGAAAAGGGGAAATTCTGGTTTCTTCCTTTGACGACTGTATCCTAAGTGAATCCGGCGAGCGCATTGCGATACTGAATCGTGATCAGGATTGGAACGCGACATGCGATATCTACGATCGACAAGGCAGAAAGGTGGATGCATTTGAAGGAATGGAGTATGAGGAGGAACTAATGCCCTACATCTCCATGATTCCTGTGAAGCGCAACGGCAAGTGGGGATTCGTCAACCGAAACTTTGAACTGATTGTGCCGTGCCAATATGAAACTCCGATATTTGGAGGAGATGGGTATGGATATGTGAATACGGGTGACGGCCAAACCACCCTGATTGATGAGCAAGGCCAGTTAATAATCTCAGGACCATACGCTTATATCACTTCGCCAAAAGCGAACGGTTGGTTTATGGTGGGGGGCTATCCGCCAGACTCCTGGAAGGGTCTCAGAGGTTTCATCGACCGCTACGGAAACAGCACCTTCACGGAGGAGGAGATGCAAAAGCTTCGGGAGTGGCATGAGAAGCGGAGATAAAAATACGACAGACTATGGACGACAACAGCAAAATCATGGACTTGGCCTACGAGGCCGGCAGCATCCTCTTGGAGAACGGGGCGGAGATTTCGCGCGTGGACGAGACCATGCGGCGCATCGCCGGACATTACGGTGTAGATGACGAGAGCTTTTTTGTGCTCAGCAACGGCATCATGGCCACAGCGAAAGGGTTCGCCCGCACGAAGTTTATCCCCATCAAGGGCGCGAGTCTCGACAAGGTGGTGGCGGTGAACCAGTTATCCCGTGAGGTGACAGAAGGCAAGTGCGATTTGGAGCAACTGGAACAGCGACTGAAAAAAATCCGGGACATGAGACACAAGCCCATATGGGAACAGGTGGCAGCATCGGCGTTCGGCAGCGCAGCCTTTTGCATCATCTTCGGCGGCGGTTTTGCTGACTGTCTCGTGGCGTTTATCGCGGGACTGGTGCTCTGGTGCTATCTGCTGTATGTCGGTTCCCAGCACCTTTCGCGCATCGCAAGCAACATCACGGGCGGTTTGTTGGCTACCGTGATCTGCGGGGTGATGTACAAATTAGGCTTAGGCACGCACCTGAGCAACATGATCATCGGGGCCATCATTCCGCTGATACCGGGAGTGCCTTTCACCAACGGCATCCGCGACATCGCCAACGAGGACTACATTGCGGGCATCACGCGCCTGTTGGATGCCTTGCTCGTCTTCTTTTGCATAGCCATGGGCGTGGCATTGGCCTTTCTCTTAGACGAAACCGTGGCTGGAAAGATGCAACTCATGGAGAATCTGGCAGCGGCCCCAGAGACAGCAGGAATGTTCGTCCAGCTGATAGCGGCCTTTGTCGGCACGTTGGCCTTTGCCGTACTCTTTGGTGTTCCCCGTAAGTATTACCTCGACAGCGGATTATGCGGCATGCTGGGCTGGCTGCTTTACCTCATCTTGGTGCGCCACACGGACCTGTCGGTGCCCTTCGTGGTCTTCTTCGCCACCGCGCAAGTCGCCTTCACGGCGTTATTGTTGTCCATCCTGCGCAAATGTCCCGTCACGGTGTTCCTTATCTGTGGCATTTTCCCGCTGGTGCCCGGCGCGGGCATCTTCTGGACCAGCTACAACATCGTCGCCAACGAATACTCCGCCGCCGTCGGGACCGGCTTCGTGGCATTGAAGGTCACCGTGGCCATCGCCTTCGGTATTTTGGCGGTGATGGAGATGAACGGCAAAAACCGGATCGGGCGGGGGCTGATGCGGGGGAAGAAGAAATCAGACAAACGAATAATCACGTAATATGAAGAAACTGAGAGAAATTGCCGGCTACGTACTCGGCGGTTTGATGTTCGTGCTGTTGATTCCGACCGTAATGTGGCTGGCCTCTGGCAGACCCGATTTTTGGGGGATACCTGTCTGGCGGATAGTGATTGCCGTAGTGTTTGCGGTACTAGGCATCGCGCTAAGTGTCTGGTCCATCGTCTATATGCGGCACAAAGGCGACGGCAACCCGATGGATGCCTTCGGACACGAGGTCGCGCCCCGCACCCGCCATCTGATGACCGAAGGTCCCTACCGTATGAGCCGCAACCCCATGTTGACCGGCAGTTTTGTCTATTACGCCGGCGTCTGCTTCTGCCTTTGGACCTGGCAGGCCTTGCTGGTCTTCGCGGCCTTCATCGCCATCATGCTCCTGCAGGTCCGCAGCGAGGAAAAACGCCTCCTCCGAGACTTCGGCACGGAGTACGAGGAATACTGCCGGCGGACGGGAAGGTTTTGGCCAAAAGGGTGACATCCCTCACCGCCGCATCAAAGTTTCGGGCAAAGTGCTCGACCCTCTTACCCAAGTATCAGGCAAGTAGTCATACAGTAGTTGCCAAGAATTTGCCAAGTCCAAAGCCTTGGTTGAGCTTGCCATATACTTGCCATATACTTGCCATATACTTGCCAACCCCTTGCCAGTAAGCCAGTAAGCCCGTAAGCGTGTAAGCCTGTAAACATCATTACGCATGGGAACAAAATTTTTTCAAGTCTTTTTTTTGTTTTTGTTTTCGAATATTAAAATAATGTATATTTGCAAACCACAAGCAATTATTTGTTTGTGGTTATAACGTGTTGAAAACAAAATATTTGAAAGGAAACAAAAAAAGACAAAGAACATCGAAAAACAACCAGTCATTTGACCACTATTTATAAACCAAAAACATAAACCTATGAGTACAACATTAAAAGAAAAACTTGAAAACGAGGTTCGATTCCTCCGGATTTCTATCCCTTACGACAAACGCGACAATCACACGATGGTCTCCTTCGACGACGGTCTGATGTCAGAATTTGAGTGTGACGAATCTTTAGCACCCCCGATGTACGACGAAAAGACCAAACTATTGGAGTTTTGGGTGGATTTAAGGGAGCACAAGCTGAAAGGCTGGGATGAAAGCCATGGCTATTTGCATGTTTGGGCAAAGGTGCGCGACGAAGGCACCTACACCTTGTATGACAATGACATGAAACCGCTTTGGCAGATCCAAGGTTACGTCCCCAGCGCCCTGATTCCCCCGTACGACATGGGCTTCGGCGATTATCTGGAACTCACCATTGAAGCCGATGGCACACTACCTGAATGGCAGAAAGCGCCCGACTTCTCCGACTTTCTCGTGAGAGGCCGTGAGCCCGGGCCGGTGATGTCCTACAAGTGGAACCACGCAGCAACCGCTTACTACGATGTCTTGAGTTACAAGCTCGAAAAGGAAGAGGTCATCTGGCTGGTGCAGAGGCTGATGGGGAAGTATTCGATAAGCGAGGAAGAAGTGGCGGAGGATATTTTGTAATTGGGAAAAACGCTGCGGAGATAAAAGAAAAAATGCGTATTTTTGCGGGCTTCATTTAAATTAGCGATAAATGTTGGCAAATCAAACACATAGAGCGAGTGACACCCCCACGGTGATAGACCTTTTCGCGGGAACGGGAGGGTTGTCGGGTGCTGTCCAATCTGATTTGGATATCAAAAAAACTTATATTGATTTTGACGACATCCCTGTTAATCCCGATTGGGCTTTTGACAGCATTCGCTCAGTTGAGCAATTGACCCATGGATACCATCGTTATCCTGCAAAGTTCTTACCCAATGTGGTGAAAAAAATTATCGAAGATCATTCTCCTGCCAACTGTAATGTCATCGCAGATCTGTTTGCTGGATGTGGAACGACATTAGTTGAAGCCAAAGTACATGGGAAACGTTCAATCGGAACGGACATCAATCCTGTAGCTCAACTTATCACTCGAGTTAAAACGACTCCGATAATTCCTGAAACACTTCAACTATCATACGAAAATTTGATTGCGCAGTTTGATGAATTTAACGAAGCAAATTACTCAGATATACAAAAGCACGAGAGACTTGACTATTGGTTCAAGCCTCAAGAAAAATCTAAAATTGCTTTCCTCTTTGACATAGTTCACGAATTGATAGCTGAAGATTTCACAAAGGAGTTCTTTTATGTCTGCATCTCTCACATTTTGAAGAATTGTTCCCGTTGGCTTCAATCGAGCACAAAACCCCAAGTGGATCCTAACAAAAACATCCCAGATCCGTTTGACGAGTTTAAACGTCATTGCCAGAAAATGATGAAAAGCAATGAGGAGTTTTACAATGATCTAAACAAAAAGGGTTATTTGGATGTGCCTTGCGATATTCTTTTGAAGGATGCCCGTAAAACACAACTCAAGTCTGAATCCGTTGACATGATTATCACATCACCCCCATACGTGACCTCATACGAATATGCGGACATTCACCAATTAACAGCCTATTGGATGGAGTATGTTTCCAGCATGTCTGAATTCAGAAAGCAATTCATAGGAACATCCTATTCGGGGAACACCTCTTTGGAGGTGAGAGGCAGTGAGCAAGCACAGGACATCGTGTATGCATTGGCCCAAAAAAGCAAGCATATTGCGCAAGATGTTGCCCAGTATTTCAACGATATGCAAGATGTTGCAACAGAAATGGCCCGCATCCTTGTTCCTGACGGTCACGCGTGCATTGTGATTGGAAACACCAAGATTAAGGATGTCGATATCAAATCCGCCGAGGTTTTCTACGAATTTCTAAAAAACTCGGGATTACACAGAATAGAAGTAATCAAGAGAAGCATTCCCCACAAATTGATGCCCACCTTGAGAGATGTCAAAACGGGGAAATTCACGAAACTGGACAACCCAAATTGCAAGAAGGTGTATCCGAATGAGTACATTTTGATAATGAAGAAATAGACTATGGATAAGACATTGAAAATAAGACCATACGCGCGTTTGCTCACCATGCTTGGCGAACAACTCATAAAGAATGAGCAAATTGCGTTAGCAGAACTCATTAAGAACTCTTATGATGCAGATGCAGATTGGGTCAAAGTAAGTTTTGTCAACTTTGGCTTTGATAAGAATAAGAATGGCTTATTTAAAACTCCGAACTCGAAAATAATAATCGAGGACAATGGTTGTGGTATGGACATGAAAGTAATTGAAGACAGTTGGATGAATCCTGCTACTCCAAATAAAAAAAACAAAAATGAAGATGAAGTCAAAACGACACCCAAAAAACAACGAATCATACAAGGAGAAAAAGGTATTGGCAGATTCGCAATATTAAAACTGGGCAGAAACATTCGAATCATAACCAGGCCGGAAGGACATAATAAGGAATATATCATCGATTACAATTTATCACAATATGACGATGACTTTTTAACAGAAAGAGGGGAAGAGAAAAAACTCTTCATTGATGATATTAGCATTCCTGTTTCTGAACAGATGCCGATTTATTTAATAGAAAGAAGAGTCATAGTTAACAACTCCGTATTCGAGAAAGATAATGATCATGGCACGATAATAGAAATCTCGGATTTAAAAGGCGAATGGAACTTCGACAAGATAAAGACAGTAAATGCTGAGTCTCAGAAACTCGAATCTATTTTTGAGAAAATCTTTTCAGAAAAGAAAAAAGAAGATCAATTTGAAATTGGCTTCGAATGTAATGGGGATAGGTTATTATATTCTGATGAAACCATTAAAGAGTTGTCTTCCCTATTAGAAAATTCAGCTGTTCTTAAAATAACGAATGGTTCTTACATAGAAAAAGAAGGAAAATTCACCTACAAGGCAAATGGTGCTCCGTATACATTGTCTCTCAAAGATAGCCAGATTTCAGGATTAAAATTCTTCAAAGATCGATTTGCAGAACTTAATCTATTTGGTGAAACTGAAATTAGAAATACAACTTGTGGTGATTTCAAATTCAATTTTTTTGTCTTTGATTTTACAGCGGATAGAGAAAGTCCTTATTTTTTGGATAAAAAAGAAAAAGCTATAGTAAAAGAGCATAGGATATATTTGTACCGAGATCATATCCGAGTTGCTCCATACGGAGATCCTGATAACGACTGGCTTGAAATTGATAAAATGCGCGGAATCGGACGAGCGGGAGATTATCTAAGTAACGATCAAGTCGTAGGATTTGTAGACATATCTAAACAAGGCAATCCAAGGCTGAAAGACAAAACCAATCGCGAAGGGTTGATTGAAGAAGGAAATGCAACGAGAGATTTTATCGTGTTGTTGCACTCTTTCTTATTATTCATTCGTCAACACGCATATAGACAATATCAAGAAAGGGTTATCCAACAAAAGGAGCAAAAAATGAAGCAATTAAAAGTTGCAGCTTCTAAGTTCGATGAACTCAAACCTTATGTGTCTGGAGATTCGCAGGCGATGGCAATTTATAGTGATTTGGTAAATTCTTACAGAATAGAACAAAAGTTCTATGAGGATGGACTCAACAACACTGTGGATCTTGCTGCCGTAGGGTTATCCGTGGAAACCGCTTCTCATGATATGTCAATGATGCTGACCAAAGGAGTGGATGCTATAGACAATCTCATAAAAGACATTGACGGTGGTGTCTTGACATACGAACAAATTGAAAATGAGCTTCACACCATCAGGGGAATGTTCTCTTTCGTGAAGGACCAAATGAGAGATATTCAATTGATGTTCAAGTCCTCAAAACAAAGAAGAAGACCGATTCGTTTTGAGGATTTACTTGAAAAAGTGGAGAAAATCTACAAACGGACCTTGAACAGAGAGCACATAGATTATTCTGTAAATAAAATCGGTTCACCAATTATTGCCAAATGTACCGATGCTGTTATATTGCAACTACTTATCAATTTGTTTGATAACGCCGTATATTGGTTGGCGATGCCCGATATTGTGGAAAAAAGGATTACCATAACACTTGATGGAGAAAACCAACAAGTTATTTTTTCCGACAACGGACCTGGTATCCGTGACGATGACAAACCATATATCTTTGAGGCTTTTTATTCAGGAAAAGAGGATGGGCGTGGTTTGGGATTATATATAGCAAGACAACTGCTCCAAAGAATGGGGTATTCCATTTCGTTGGCTGATATTCCTTCAGAACAAATCCTCTCGGGTGCAAACTTTGTTATTAACTTTGTAAATTCAGAAGAAAATGACTGATATTGTACAGCTTTTTTCAGGTATAGGTGTTGTAATTGATGAAGCAATCCACGATGATAATCAGACACCTAATGGCATTCAAAAAATTGTTCAATCCATCGAGAGCAAACACATTCCTCTGCTTCAATTTGAGGACTTACCCGATGATGAGGTTATTTCTAAACTTCATTCTATCAGTTTTTTGATCTTAGACTGGAATCTTAGCGGGGTGCATCCTATACCAAAAGCTACAATTGATGACAACATTATATTTCTTAAGAAACTGAAGGAAACTTGTTTCATCCCTTTGTTCATATTTAGCGATGAAGACCCACATACAATAGAAGTGGCTCTTTCAGAAAATGGAATCACATCAGAAAACAGCCCCATTTTCATCAAAAAGAAAGATGAATTAGATACTGTAGAAAAACTCTTCAGAGAAATAGAGTCTTGGCTGAAAACAACACCCTCTATATATGTGTTAAAAGAATGGGAAAAAGCGACAAGAGAGGCCAAAACAATTATGCTATCTGAATTGAGTTCAACACATCCCTTTTGGCCGTCAGTGCTAACGAAAGCAATTCAAGATGATGGCGGTGACAAAAATTGGGAATTGATGAATTCATTACAAAACAATTTGTCTTATCGTATTGTTTTTCCAGAATTTGACAACGATATAATTAGTTTGGAAAAGGAAGGCATCACAAAAGAGGAAGTGCGCAAAATTTTAGAATGTGAGCGTTTTATTCCGAACAACAAGTTGCCTGATTATCCGTTTGCAGGAGACATTTATTTGATAGAAGATAACTATTATATCAATATTCGTCCTGATTGTGATATAATAAGAGAGAAAAAAGATTTATATCTTTTGAAGGGAGATGTTATAGATGAGACAAAAATTAATTCAGAATCAGAGGATGAAATAAAGTTTTCTAAAGGAGAATTCCAAGAAAAAATCAATAACTGTTATGTGGCATTTATTGATGGGAAAATAATTTGCTTTTCTTTGAGAAAACTCACCATCAAAAAATGGAATGAGATAAAAGGTTGTCGATGTGGTCGTCTCTTACCTCCGTTCTTCACCAAAATACAACAAAAATATTCTTCATATATTCAAAGACAAGGATTGCCGAGTATCCCTAACCAAGCAATAAAGTGATTATGCCAAAGAAGAAATACAGCTTCATCTACCTGTTTTCGTTAATTTTGGCAGTGAAAAGCAAATTGTACTAGGACTTCATGCTCGTAGGAAAGACGCCATTTGGCTGATATAGCGACTGATGACG
>CAMKLG010000025.1 GCA_946413585.1 uncultured Bacteroidales bacterium | reverse complement strand
GACGGCTGGACCACGACAGCGAGGGCGCCCTGCTGCTGACCGACGACGGACGGTTAGTGAAAAGACTGTTGGATCCGAAGAACGCCCACCCGCGCACCTACCTCGCCCAAGTGGATGGCGAAATCACCGACGAAGCCCTGCAAAAACTGCGGAAAGGGGTCGTCATCAAAGGGTACCGCACCCGTCCCTGCAAGGCCGAAAAGGCGCTGCCGCCGGAGAACCTCTGGGAGCGCGTGCCGCCCATCCGCTATCGCGCCAACATCCCCACCAGCTGGGTGCGCCTCACCCTCACCGAGGGCAAGAATCGCCAAGTCCGCCACATGACTGCGGCCGTCGGCTTCCCCACCCTGCGGCTCATCCGCGTCCAAATCGGCGACCTGAGTTTGGGCACGCTGCAGCCGGGGGAATGGCGGGTGATCAAGTAAGAAGAAAAAGCTGACTACACGTTTCAAGATTCAAGATTCAAGTTTCAAGATTCAGGATTCAAGTGCGGTCCTACTTGAATCCTGAATCTTGAATCCTGAATCCTGAAACTATTGGAACTTACATACTAAGGAGATTATCTCTTACCACCACGCTGTCCCGCGTGACCTTCACCTGCGGAACACACGTGCGGCGGTTGATGTCCCGGTCTTGGTCGAAGATGAAGTTGCCGAGACTGTAGTAGATGCACTTGCCGCGATAGGACTCGATGGTCTGCAGGGTGTGGGTGTGGTGGCAGATCAGGGCGTCGGCACCGGCATCGATCAAGCGGTGGGCGGCACTGCGCTGCATCGGGGTCGGCTCCAAGGTGTGTTCTTGTCCCCAATGCAACGACACCAGAATCACGGCGGTGCTGTCCTCTGCGCGCAACGCACGGATGCGGACCACCAGGGAGTCGATGGATTCCTGATTGACGGAGGGTGCTTCGGGGAGATACGGGAAATGCTCCAACGGCATTTGCAGCGAGGCGATCAACCAGACCCTCCGGGGATGCTCCGCCAACAGCACGGGCTGCGCGGCCTCCGCCATCGTGTTGCCCACCCCGACGGCCGTCATGCCGTATCGCTCCACGTTGTGCCATGTATCGACTAACCCGCGCCGACCTTGGTCCACCGAATGGTTGTTGGCCAGATTGAGATGGGTGAAGCCGTGGGCACGCAAGGCCTCCAACCACTCCGGCTCGGCACGGAACACGAACTTCTTCATCATCGGCGTTTTAAGCGCGGTGGCCGGGCATTCCAGATTCCCCACCACAAGGTCGGAATTGCGGAACAGGGAATCCGCCCTCGCATCGAAGATGCTCTCTATGCCGTGGCTTTCTATCTGCCGACGCACACCCCGGTCAAGGAGGATGTCGCCCGTGAAGGCCACCGTCAGCGTGTCCCCTCCAGACAGCCGCACCGGTTGCGCCTGACCGACCTGAAAGGAGATCAGCACCGCAAATATAAACACACAATAAACGTTAACGATCGACATTTCTACCGAGCTCTTGCCCCTGTGGGGGCTGTTCAAGGAAATTGTTTAACCCATAACCTTTTAACCCTCTAAACCCTAAACCTTAAACCCTAAACCTTAAACCTTAAACCAACCTCAGCACCCCGTGCTGTAATAAATCAAATCGTCATCCTTCTGCACCTTGACAGGGGCGATGATGCTCTCCATCCATTTGGGGACGCCGAGGCGGGGCTTGGTCTTCAACATTTCCTGCCATTCCTCGTCGGTGTAACGGGGCTTTTCGTATGCATCATGAAACTCCCGATAGGAGAAAACCGCGCCGCGCGTGAGGTAGAGGTAGCCGCCGATCTCCACGACGACATAGATGACATCGGCGGGACCCACCGCATTATAAAGCACGGCTTTTTTCTCCCTTGGGACATTGTCACCGTTGGCCGTGTAGAGATCGACCACCAGCGCCACTTTGCGGTCGGCACTCTCGATATCTTCCCATTTGAAATATTCGTCCTCGTTGCGCATCATGTTCAGCGTCATGTTTTCGAACATGGCACCCACGATTTCCAACTGACGGTATTCCTGCTCGCTCAGCGTTTTGCCGGCAAGCTCTTTTTTGCTGCAGTTCAGGAAGAATTGCGCCTCTTCGGCCATATCGTCGGTGAGAGCAAGCATCTCGTCGGTCATGATTCCGAAAGCGCCGAAAGCCTCTTTCGTGGTGTTCAGCAGGTCGATCACAGCCGTCCAGAAGTCGATATTAGGTTCCACGTATGCTCTCACGATGGGCGCTTCCGGCCCGCCGTCGCCGCATTCAGCCGCGAAAGGCTGCTTGGCGTAGAGGATGGCATCGTGCTTCAGTTCGGCGTAGGAGGCCAAAGCGGCATTCAGGTCCTTCTTTCCCCATGCCGTTCCAGTCATGAAATAGGGGGCATTCGACGGGTGGCGGCCTTTGGAAAGTTCGAGGAGCACCTGCTGCCAGCGCACGGCGATGTTCTCCTTCCAGTCGATTTCGTCCATCCGCTTTTGCATGCGGCTCATGTTCGCGTCGAACTCGCTCCAGGTCTCCCCCTCCTTGTCCAACTGGAGGGCAAGTGGACTGCCTCCCGCGGCAAAGAAATCGATGCCTTTCGGACAGAAACGCTGCGACACGTCGCTCTTCCAGTCGTACATCTCCTGCAGCACCTCGGCATCGGGCTGATAACGTTGGGGCATCAAGTTGACTTTGTTATGGCCCGAATATTCGAATTTCGGACGGAGGCGCGTCTGTTTCTCGGCCAAAACATCCACCTCCGCGACGAATTTCTGCAACGCCTTATCGTTTCCAATCAGCTTGGCATAGTCGTGCCGTTGCAGAATCTCATACACCTGCATCAGGGTGATATTGTCGGGTTGGCCCATGATGAACGTCATGGGATCGAAAATGGTCTTGAATGCGGCATTCAGTTCGGCGTTTCCGCAGATGGTCTTGGCTAAGAAAGCGGCCCTGCGCATCATATTGGGCTTGTCGGTGTCGAAGGCGGCCGTCTGCACCCACATCATGCCGCGGAAATAGCGTTGCAGCCGCTCCGTGCGGGTGTAATGCCCGCGGGGCTTGAACAGGGCGTAAGGGAACATCACCTTCGTATATTCCATGAAAGGCGAGAAAGCGGTGCTCGCGGAAGTGCATTTCGCCACCTCGTCCTCCACCATTTTCTGGTATTGCGGGGCCACGGCGCAATCCTCCTTGGGACTGAGCAACCGCAGCGCGATGGCGAAATAAGCCTGGCTGTATTCTGCGAGCTCTTTCTCCTGCGCATCGACGGGTTTGGCGATGGCACGCGCGCACTCGCGATAACCCTTGCGACAGAAGCCTTGCAGAGCATCGAACAGCTTGCCCTCCTCGGCCCTGCGCAACATGCAGTCGAAATACATGTGGTAGAGCTGCAGATAGAGGTCGGTGGTGACGAAGCTGGGGAAGTCATGGTAGTCGTTGTTCTCATACACCTGGAACAGCTGGTCGTAGGAGTCGGGCACGATGGCGAAGCCCTGTTTCGCAAGCATATCCGTGAGCTTCGGGTCGGGATTCTCCAACTGGAAGCGGTTGATGAGGTTGTCCATCACCGGCTTGCCGTCGGCGAAGTTGCGCTTCTTGAGTTCCTCCTCCCTGGCTTTGAGCTTGGCCATGAAGGCCTCTTCCTCCTTGGAGAACTGATACTCCGGCACCTTTTTCCCTCTATACCCCGCCTCCATTTCAAGTTCCCATCTGCCCATCATGGTGTCCCAGTACCACGTGGTCTGATCGAACACCGACCGCAGATCGGACATTGTGAACGCATATCCCTGGCGGGCGTAGAATGCGTTGCGCAGCACCCGCAACTCGTTGATGCTGAGGTTGGAAATATCCATATTGAGGTCTATCTTCTTGTTCAGCATCTCCACATCGATCTTTCCGTTGCCAGGAAGGATGTAGTGTTTCTTTTCAGTTTGTTGGCTCCATCCCATGAGGATGAGCATCAACAGCATGGCTGTGATTAGTATTCTTTTCATATTGATTGAATGTTTGATTGACTTCTTCCAATGTTGCGTTTGTCAGGATATATCGCGAAAAACGGGGCCCGAACCTCGACCATTCCCATTCGTCCAGGTTGTATTGTCCGTTCCGGCATCGTTCGATGCTGACTAATTTGCCGTCCGCCACGCGGAAATCCACAATCTCTTCGCCCAATCGCGATCCCATCCACAGCGGGCGAACCCTTCCGTCGCGGTTCTTGAAAACAAACAGCCGGTTTCCTTTTTCGGGATAGAACCGTGTGGACTTCACCACGCCCACCAAGGCCTCCTCCACGCCGTCGCCGTCCACGTCGCCGGTGCGGAACTGATAGACAGGATGGGGCAGCAGCCACTCGTCCGACATAGAATCCGTGGTCAGCATCAGCACGCTACACGTGTCGCTTATCTGCCGCAGCGAAAACGTCTGGGCGGACAAACCTGCGCAGAACAGGCAACAGAACAACGATATTATGGCGACACGGAAAGGCATCGGATATTGTTTTATGTCAGAGAAGATACAATTTGGTTTCAGGTTTCAAGTTTCAGGTTTCAAGTTTCAAGTTTCAGGTTTCAAGTTTCAGGTTTCAGGTGCGATTCTACTTGAAACCTGAATCTTGAAACCAATATATTACACCAAAGAACGTATCAACGTCTCCTCGTCCCCCGGCAGCATATAGATCGGCGGAATCTCGATCATCGTGAAGGTGCCGAAACGTTGTTCGGCCTTCATGCGCACAGCCGCGCGGGCGACGGCGACCAGCACCTGGCCGGTGAGCGCGGGATTGTTGATGGTCATGTTGAACTCGAAACGCTGGTTATGGGTTTCGCCGCTCACGCCGTCGCGCACCAGATGCACGCCGTGGGCCACGTTGTTGAGCGCATCCACCGACGGGACGGGGATCACGTGGGTCTCGTCGTGGGCGAAGTAGTCGTCCGCGAGCAGCAGTTTTTCCACGGTGGCGAAGTCGGCGCCGTCTTCCAACTCGATATAGACCATGCGGCGATGGATGCCCGTGCCTAACGGAATGGTCATGGAGAGGGCGTTCTTCACGCCGGGGATGGCTTTGGCGGCCACGGTGTGACCCATGCTTCGGCCGGGACCGAAGTTGGTGTAGGTGATGCCTTTCGGGGCGATGGCGGTGAGGAGAGCGCGAACCATGGAGTCGGAACCGGGGTCCCAGCCGGCGGCGATGACGCTCACCGCCTGGTGCTCCTTCGCGATGGGGGTGAGCTGTTTGCGCAGGTCGTAAATCTGCCCGTGGATGTCGAAGCTATCGACCGTGCAGATGCCGCGTTTGAGCAGTTTCTCCGCAAAGGCAGGCACCTCGCGGGTAGGCGTGCACAAAGCCGCCACATCCGCGTCGATGTTGTCCAAATTGTCGTTATGATGGTAAATGCCAACGAGTTGCATGTCTTCGGCAGCCAAAACCGCCTGTTCCACGGCCTTTCCGATGTTGCCGTAACCGATAATTGCGATGCGAGTCTTCATATTTTCAGATATTAAAGGCGCAAAAATACATTTTTCGGAAAAACACACATTAAAAAAATCAAAAAAAATATTTCATGTTTCATCAGAAAATTTTAATACTTTTGCTGCGGAAAAGAGTCACAGCATCCTTGCTGCGGAAAACAATAGAAACAATTAAATATTCAGCAAAAATATGTTAGGAAATTTCTCGTACCACAATCCCACCAAACTCTATTTTGGTGATGAGTCTTTGAAGTACCTCAAGGACGAATTGAAGAACTACGGACCCGTTGTGCTGCTGAACTACGGCAGCGGCAGCGTGAAAAAAAACGGCATCTACGACGAGGTGGTGGCCATCCTGAAGGAGGCTGGCAAGACCATCGTGGAAAACCCGGGCGTGATGAGCAACCCCACACTGGAGAAACTGCACGAGGGCGTTAAAATCGCCCGCGAAAACAACGTAGATATGATCCTCTCCCTCGGCGGCGGCAGTGTTTGCGACTACTCCAAGGGCGTGGCAGCTTCAGTGTTCTACGACGGCGACTACTGGGACAGATTTTGGTTGCAAGGGAAGCACCCCGACACCAACCAGCGCATCCTGCCCATCGGATGCATCCTCACGATGGCCGGCACCGGCTCGGAAATGAACGGCGGCTCAGTGATTACCGACGCAGAGCACAAATTCAAGGTGGGACACGTGTTTGACGACCGCCTGATGCCGAAATTCTCCATCCTCAACCCGAAATACACGATGACCGTGCCCGACGAACAGATGAAAGCGGGCATATACGACATCATGAACCACATCTTTGAACAATATTTCTCCGACTTCGACGACAATACCAGCGACTACCTATCCGAAGGGCTGATGCGCAGTCTCATCGTCTCCTCACGCAAAGCGGTGAAAAACCCTCAAGATTATGAAGCCCGCTCCAACATCATGTGGACAGCCACTTGGGCTCTCAACACCCTGCTCAAATGCGGCAAAACACAAGACTGGATGGTACACATGATCGGTCATAGCGTGGGCGCATGGACGCACGCCCCACACGGTTTCTGCCTGGCCGCCGTTTCGATGGCTTACTACAAGCGTGCGATGAAGCCTGGCATGGCCAAATTCGTGCGTTTCGCCGAGAACGTCTGGAACGTTCGCCCTGAAGGCAAAACCGACGAGCAGATTGCCGAAGCCGGCCTCGAAGCCTTGAAGAACTGGATGCTGGAAATCGGTCTGCCGCTGACCATCAGCGAACTCGGCGCCACCGAAGAGATGATTCCCGGCATCACCCAAGGCACCATCTGTTATCCTGCAGGATATATGGACTTGAAGCCCGAAGACATCGCGGAAATCTTGAAGGAGAGCATGTAAAATCCCGTAAAACAAAAAAATCAGCAATTCACAGTTGTAAATTGCTGATTTTTTTTTGTGTTTAAAACACGTAGAGACGTTGCGTGCAACGTCCCTACATTTGAGCGGAAAACGAGACTCGAACTCGCGACCCCAACCTTGGCAAGGTTGTGCTCTACCAACTGAGCTACTTCCGCATACGGTACCGAAGGTGGGACTTGAACCCACACGCTTGCAATAAGCAAGGGATTTTAAGTCCCTCGTGTCTACCATTCCACCACTTCGGCAAAATGCCATATCAATGAACTTGTCATCTCTAAACGACGGCGCAAAAATACACTTTTTTCTTTATCCTCGACCTTTCATTATGAAATTTTTTTCTATCTGTTAATCAGATAGATACACGGAACCTTGCCCAACTGGTGCTGCTCCTTCTCGAAATATTTCCGCCATTTTGACACCGATTGCGTCTTCAACAACGCATTCTCACCCGTCAAATTCGCGGCTATGCACACCCGCGTGGCCGGCTGCAACACGTTGCAAATGGATGCCGTCATACGGTTGTTCCGATACGGCGTCTCGATGAACATCTGCGTCTGACCCGTCTTCACCGACACTGCCTCAATCTCACGCAACCGTTTCTCCCTGTCATACTGCTCCGACGGCAGATAACCGTGAAACGTGAAGTTCTGCCCGTTCATGCCGCTGCCCATCAACGCGAGAATCAGCGAACTGGGACCAATCAACGGCACCACCTCTATGCCCAACTGATGCGCCTTCTCCACCGCCTTGTGCCCCGGATCAGCCACACACGGCACTCCCGCCTCCGACATCACACCCACGTTCTTCCCCTCCAGACAGGGCTGCAGGAAGTCGTTGATCTCCACCCCCTGCGTGTGCTCGTTCAGCTCGAAAAAGGTGAGCTCGTCGATACGCTTCTTGATGCCCGCATAGCGCAGAAACCGCCGCGCCGTCCGCAACGCCTCCACAATATAATAGTCCGTCCCGTTAATCGCATTCGCGTTCACCGACGGGAAAAAGGTTTCAAACGCACCCTCCGCAATGGGCGTAGGAATGAGGTATAGCTTACCGTACTTATCCATATTGATCTTTTTTTCAAACTGCAAAAGTAGTATTTTTTTGCCAATCCCAAAAAAATGTATCTTTGCCGTTCCTAAATTTGGAGATTAAAACAAACAATATGGAAAACCGAAAATTCATCATCACCATTAACCGCGAAGCGGGAACCGGCGGTCACGAAATCGCCGAGAAAGTCAGCGAAATGCTCAACATCAAGCTCTATGACAAGACCTTCCTCGCCCATATCCTGGAAAAGTTCAAACTCACGCCAGAAGAAGCGGAGGAAATCAAAGCTTCAAAACCCAACTGGTGGACAGAATTCTGCCGGTTCTACAAGCAGTTCGGTGCCACCGCCTCCATCACCGACGAAAATTACGAGGTGAACTCCCAGCAGCTCTACTACGCCGAAGCCAAAACTCTGCGAGACCTCGCTGAACAAGAATCCTGCATCATCGTGGGCCGCACTGGCTTCCACGTCTTCAAAGACACCCCCGACACTATCCGGATATTCCTCATCGCCGATATGGAACGTCGGGTGGAACGCATGATGAAAAAGAGAAACCTTGACGAAAAAGAAGCGCGCAAAAAGATCGAGGAACTCGACAAAGCCCGCGAGAACTTCACGAAAACCTTCGCCGGCGTCTCCCGCTACGATGCCCGCAACTACGACTTCGTCATCAACGTCACCCCCTTCACCACCGACCAGGTGGCGAAATTCCTCGTCAACAACATCCGACTGAAATACACCCTATAAAACCCTTTATCCTAACATGTCCAACTTCGTCATCACCATCAACCGCGAGGCGGGCTCCGGCGGAAAGGAGATCGCCGAAAAACTGGGCGAATTGCTCGGCGTGAAAGTCTATGGCAAGGAAATCCTTGCCTCTATCCGCGAAAAATACAAACTCACCCCTGAAGACATCGAACGAATCAAGGGGACAAAAGCGAACTGGTGGGGAGAATTCTGCCGATTCTACAAACAGTTCGGCACCACGGCCGCCATCGCCTACGAATCATTCGAGGTCAATTCGCGACAGCTCTTCTATGAGGAAGAAAAAATCCTGAAAGAACTTGCCGAACAGGAGTCCTGCATCATCGTGGGGCGCACCGGCTTCCACATATTCAAGGACAACCCCGACGCCATGCGGCTGCTCCTCATCGCCAAACCCGAATGCCGCGTGAAACGGCTGATGGAGAAACAGGGCGTGGACGAAACAGAGGCCCGCAAAATCATGGAGCGCACCGACAAAGCCCGCGAGAACTACACGCAAGCCTTCGCCGGCACCTCCCGCTACGACGCCCGCAACTACGACATCGTCCTCAACGTGTCGGGCTTCACCACCGACCAGGTGGCACGCTTCCTCGCTGAGAATGTGCGTCGGAAATATCCCCAACCGTAGGGGTGTATGCGATACACCCTGGTGTATCGCATACACCCTTGTCTGTAGAGACGTGCCATGGCGCGTCTCTACGGTTTACACACTATTCACTATTCACAAAAAAGTGCGGAAACCTCATAGATTTCCGCACTTTTGCGCATTTTCCGCAAATTTCCGCAACAACTATTCGGGTTTATAGAACGGCATCTTCACGGTGACGGCCTTAAGCAAACGGTTTCTCACCTTGATGAAAATTTCCGTGCCAGACTTCGCGAACTCTTTCTTGATGAGAGCCGTACCGATGCCCTTGTTCACGGACGGGCCGAAAGTGCCAGAACGCACTTCGCCGATGACGTTGCCCTCAGCGTCGCACACCTCATAGCCGTTTCTCGGAATACCGCGGTCGATCAGCTCGAAACCGGCAATTTTGCGGGTCACACCGTTAGCCTTGAGGTCTTCCATATATTTGCGGTCGATGAAATCCTTGCCATCCACGAATTTCGTGATCCAGCCCAAACCAGCCTCGATCGGGGAAATCGTGTCGTCAATCTCGTGACCATACAGGCAGAAGCCCATCTCCAAACGCAAAGTGTCGCGAGCACCCAAACCGATGGGTTTAATGTCGAACTCCGCACCTGCTTGGAACACAGCGTCCCAAATCTTCATGGCATCCTCGTTCTTGAAGTAGATCTCGCATCCGCCGCTGCCTGTGTAACCAGTCGTGGAAAAGAGGATGTTATCGATACCTGCGAAGGTGATGATTTGGTTGGTGTAGTACTCCATATCAATCACATTCGCGCTGGTCAGTTTCTGCATAGCCTTGAGTGCCAAAGGACCCTGTACGGCCAATTGGGAGATGCTGTCGGAAATGTTCTCGATCTCAGCACCGAAAGCCTTGTTCTGCTCAACCACCCATGCCCAGTCTTTGTCGATGTTAGCGGCATTCACTACCAACAGATAATCCTCATCGTGGAGGTTATAGACGAGCAGGTCATCGACGATACCGCCCTTGCCATTCGGGAAACAGCTGTATTGTACCTTGCCCGGGAACAAGGCAGCCACATCGTTAGTGGTGATGTGTTGCAGCAAAGCCAAAGCCTTGGGACCCTTCACGGTGAACTCACCCATGTGGGATACGTCGAACACGCCAACTTTGTTACGCACCTGCAGGTGCTCGTTGGTAATGCTGTCGTACTGAATCGGCATGTAAAAGCCAGCAAATTCTTCCATTTTGGCGCCTAACGCCTCATGTTTCGCTCTGTAAACAGTTTCTTTCATATTGATTTTCTTTATTGTTTGTGACAAAATTTGAACCTGCAAAAATACAAAAATAATTCACAATTCATGATTCATAATTCATAATTTCGTCACACGCCATCCACCGCGCCCCCATTCATCGCGTCATCGCCATTCATCGATCACCATTCATCATGTCATCGACATCCATCGACCACCATTCATCGTATCATCATATCATCGTGTCATCGTGTCATCGTATCATCGTGTCATCGTATCATCGCCATTCATCAACCACCATTCATCCCGCGCCCCTACACCATCCACCATTCCCCTAGGGCTCGCTAGCGCTCACCCTAGGCTGACACGTGGTCGGGCTTTCAGCCCTTTTTGGAAGATATTTTAAAATATTTTAGGGCTTTAACGTTCGTACTACCACTCCAACTACTAACTGCTAACTTCTAACTGCTAACTTCACGTAGTGAATCGTCTTTCCTTTCGCCAACCACATCTTCTCGTAAAAAGTCTGAACTTCCGTGAGCAACGGGTCAACACCGCCCGCATAGACGTCTGGAATGTTCTCCAGAAGCTCCCAGCGTTGTTCTTGCGCGGTTTCGAGAAGGTACTCATACAAGAAGTCGCTGTCGGACTTCAAATGCAAAATACCGCCGTTTGCGGGCCAAATTTGGCGATAGTAATCGTTGACAAAGTGCGGACCCACCAGGCGCTTGCGCTCCTTCTTGATCTGCGGGTCCGGGAAGGTCACCCAAATCTCATCCACCTCGCCAGGGGCAAAATAATGGCCGATATGGTCAATAGTGATGCGCAAGAACGCCACATTCGACAATTCCTGCTCTATAGCATCCTTGCAGCCGCGCCACAACCGCGCCCCCTTCCGGTCAATACCAATGTAATTACGCTCGGGAAAACGCTTCGACATGGCTATCGTGTATTCTCCCTTGCCACACCCTAACTCCAGCACAATGGGCCGGTCGTTATGGAAATAATCCTCCTTCCAACGACCCCGCAACGGGAACTCCTTCCCTGCCCTATCATATTCCGTGTGCTGAAACAAATTCTCAAACGTCGCGTTCTCCGCGAACCTCGCTAATTTATGCTTCGACATATTTTCAATTTACAATGTACAACAATCGATCATTCATCATTCATCATTTATCAATCATTTATCATTCATAATTCATAATTCATCATTCATAATTCATCATTCATAATTCATCATTCATAATTCATCATTCATAATTCATCATTCATCATTCATCATTCATCACACCTACCGAGCTTCTTGCCCCTAGCGGGGCTGCTTATGGAAACAGTTTCATATATAATCTACGTTCGTAACAGAATTCTATTCCCTATTCCCTATCCCCTATCCCCCTCAACTGCTAACTACTAACTTCCAATACGCTCCTTCTCGCAACATCAGCTCCTCATGCCGTCCGCTCTCCACAATATTTCCCGCACTCAACACGTAAATACAATCGGCGTTCTGAACGGTGGACAGACGGTGGGCGACCGTGACAACAGTACAACGTTTAGAAAGCTCGTCCAGCGACTGCTGCACCAGACGCTCACTCTCTGTATCCATGGCAGAGGTTGCCTCGTCCAAGAGAAGAATCGGGGCTTTGCGCAAGACTGCCCGCGCGATACTAATGCGCTGACGCTGACCACCAGACAAGGACACCCCGCGGTCGCCCACTACGTGATTGAATCCGTCGGGCAAGGAAACAATGAAATCGTAAATGTTCGCCACCTTGGCAGCAGCCACCACCTCCTCCATCGGAACTTCACGCCCCAACGTGATGTTATAGTACAGCGTATCGTGAAAAAGCATGACATCTTGCGAAACAAGCGCGAAAAGCGACCTGTAATCGCCGATTTTGAATCGGGAGACCGGAACACCGTCCAGGGCGACAAAACCGCTCTGAGGGTCGTAAAAACGCATCAAAAGGTCAATCAGCGTGCTCTTACCAGAACCAGAAGTTCCAACGAAGGCCACAGACGAACCCTTGGGAATCGACAAACTGACATCACGCAAGACAGGTTCAACCTCGTATGCAAATGTTACATGCTGTAATTCAATGCATTCATTGAAGCCTCGCACAGGAACAGCATCAGAAGTATCTTCTACAGCATCTGCAATATTCAAAAAATCCTGAATACGCTCCATAGAGGCCTGACCACGCTTATAGTCAGCCATCGCAGAAGAGATGTTCTTAATGGGTTCGATAATCTGCGAAAAAAGAGCAATATAGGTGATGAATAAAGGTGCAGACAACGAAGAGCGTTCCGACAAAACCAAGAAACCGCCAATCACCAACACCATCATCACCGCTATCACACTCAAAAACTCACTCAAAGGTGAGGCCAAATAAGTGAGACGAAAAACTGTTAGCTGACGGTCAAGAAACTGACGATTAAGCTTGTCAAACTTCTCGTGTGATGTTTTTTGAGCATTAAAACCGTAAATCACACGTAACCCTGACAAAGTCTCTTCCACATGCGAAAGCAGAACCCCCAACCGTTGGCGATAGGTCTTGGAAGAGCGGCGTAAAGCATGCGAGAGAAAACCGATGAGCAAAAAAGAAGCAGGAATCAACAACAAAGACCAAAGAGTGAGCTGATAATCGATGTAGAAAAGGAAAAGCAAATAACAAATCAGAGCGATAGGGGCAGTTAAAAGCTGTTGGAAAGCGGTCAGGATAGTATATTCAACATCTTGAGTGTCATTCACCGCACGTGTAACAGCGTCTCCACGGTTTTCCTTGCTGAAATAGCCCAAAGGAAGGGAAATCATCTTGTCGTATAGCTGATTGCGAAGTTGGTAAAGGAAATCACTGCGCACATGCGCCATCACCCATTGCGACGCATACGAAGCGAGGTTACGCAATAACAGCAACACCGCAGCAAACAAGACTACAATCGCGAAAGCCCCCTGAATCTTCTCAAGAGAAAAGAACCTGGACAAGAAACGCACCACAAAAGCAGACAATGGACTCACCCCCTCCAAATTCCCATAAAACAACAACCGCAAAAACGGCTCAATCATCAGGAACATGAAAATGGTAAGCACCACATACACCACGTTGAGCAAAAACACTCCAGCAACGCGCACCCAATACCGCCTCAAAACACCAAACATCATCCTATTCAAGATTTAAAAATAACATACAAAATTCCTCCTCCCCCACTCATCACCCATCACCAATCACTCATCACCAATCACTCATCACTCATCACCAATCACTCATCACTCTTGATTCTTAATTAAAAAAGGGAGTTGCCGCTCTCGCAACAACTCCCTTGATATTCAGATTAAACTATTTTTAGCGTGCAACAGTAACGATGACTTTCTTCGTGAGGACAGCGTCGTTGGTACGGACGGTCATGATGTATGAACCCACAGAGAGGTTGGTAACACCAAATTCGAAGTAGTAGTTATCGTTGTCAATGTAGATATTACCATTATAGACTTGCTTACCGTTCAGGTTGGTCAAAGTAACAGTAGCGTTACCAGCCATGTTGTGAACGCGAGCCTTCAAAGTAGTCTCGGTAGCAGGTGCCGGGTTCGGCCAGACTTCCATGTCAGGAACAACAGTCTCGTCAACCACCAAAGCAGGAGCAAGTTCAGGAGCTTGGCTCTGGTTCACGACTTGAGGATCGATGATGTCGTCACCTGTAACATCAATGGTGATGGAATCCATAGCTAACAGCGTAATGGTAGCGAAATTAGCATTTGCATTAGAACCACCGATGTGCAGACGTTGAGTAGTACCATCCTCATTGATATGAGTGTATTCATGCATGAAGTCGTTAGGATTGCTCGTAGCAAGGAGTCTGAAGACAATTCTGTATTCACCTTCTCTACGGAACGGAGCGACATTTTGAGTCACAGGACGTTTAGCGAGGAAGTGCATCCACAAATCGTCGAAGACGTTAGAGTTGGTGAAGCCCATGTTGGTGTTCGGATAGTGGTTACCACCGTACTCGTTCTCGTTGATCACGATAGAAGGATCACCGATAGCGTAGTTGTAGTAAGCAATGTCGCTACGAGGTTGACCTTGTTGTGACAACCAGTTAATTTGGTTAGAGGTGACCCAACGAGGTGATTGACCATGATAGTTGTAGGTCTGCGGGATCAGATACCAGTCATCAATAGAATCGTTGGTAAGCTTACGACCGTTGAAATAGATGTCATATTCAACATAGACCAACAAGTCAGGATCGTAACATTGGTCGCCGACCATCCAGACGTACTCAAGACCCGTACCCGTGGTAGCGGTGAAGTGGTGAGTATCATCAGCAGGATCGTATTGGCCATTGTTTTGAGCAGCATTTGCGATACCAGTAGCATCGAAGAACATGAACTCAGGCATGTTGGTCACGCGGACAGAAGCAGGAATTGCAGCTTCAGCTTTACAACCATTCTCGTTCTCAACAAGTGCATTCACTTCCGTGAACTCAACGCCATCAGCATAGACAGTCACGTAGAGGACATTTGCAGGAACAGTAGCTTGAGGATTATCAACAGGAGCCTCGGTGGTGGTCTCAACACCGTTCACAGTGAAGGTGTAGGAGACGAAACCAGGAGTAGCCTCGAATCTAACCTGCTCACCAGAACAAGCCTTAGCAGGACCAGTAACTTCGACAACAGGCAGAGGATTCATGATAATCACAACAGAATCGAAGTCATCCGCACATTCAGTACCAACAGTAGCCTTCAGGATAGAACCATTGACGTCTTCAGTGACAACGATGTATTCGCCAGTGAATGCAGCGCCATCAAGCGTCCAAGTGGTATCTTCAGCAATTTGATCAGGATCCGTGACAGTCAAGGTGATCTCGTTCATGAACAAGGTATCGCCAGAACACTTGTAAACGGTGTCAGGAACAATCGTAGCAACAGGGTTGACATAGAATTGAAGATTCTTTTCAGAAGTTCTAAGAGTATCACCACAATCGGTAATCCATGTGTAATGGACAGAAATGTGTCTTCCTTGTTTCATAATGGAATCCGTAGTGATAACTTTAGATTTAACGGTTTGGTTATCTAAGTAAGAAACAGTCCAGAATTGGTGATCAATATCGGTTTGTACAGATACACTACCCGTCCAAACAGGAGCAGCCTTGATGAAGTTTGCGAATTCAGTAGCATCGCAAGCCTTCTGGAGCGTATCTTGTTTGAAATCGTTGGTAAGGACAGTAATCGTAGCTTTAGCCGTGTCAATAGTGCAGAAATCAATAGGTTGCTGAGCATTGGTAGCAGTAGGAACGATTCTGATCACACCATTCTTCATCACAGTGGTAAGAGCCACATGGCTGGTCAAATCATAGAGATTACCATCATTGCCAACTGCAACAGGCTTAATCTCATCGGTTCTGTAATTACCATAGTCAGTAATAGTAGCGGTGAGAGAAAGACTGATGTCTGAAAGATCATCATTCGGGCATACGCTGATGTTAGAAGCGGTAAGTTTAACAGTATCGAGGATGCGGAACGTACCGACTTTCTTCGTCAACTCTTGACAACCGTTAGCGGCATAGTAGTAAACATCTGCTTGAGGCATGCTCTTGATAGAATCAACCAATGCGGCAACATTCTTCACAGGAACAAGATGACCAGCTTGCTTGAGAGTAACATTGTCTATGAACAAGCTCTGACCATATGAATCAGCTATATGATGGAATACGACATACACTTGCTGTCCAGCATAAGAAGACAAATCGATCGAGCGATTCTGATAACCCGTATACGGAGGCTGTTCGCTAAACACAGCAGTAGCATGTGTATTAACCGTATCTGCAGTTAAAACATACACATTATAAAAGCCACTGCTATAATTATTCTTTTTGACATCATAAGTTAATGTCATATTACCTTGAACATCAATAGCAGGCGTGAAGAGCCAGTTGTTGACATTTGATCGATTGTTACCATTGTAAGCTGCACTATAAGCTGCAGAACCGTTAACGGTCCATCCATTACCCATAGCAAATTTATATTTCTTCCAAGTAGCTGGAATTGAAGAGTTAAAGGTCTCTTGCCAAATAGTATCAAGAGTAGGATCAAGATACAACCAGCAAGTAGTATCAGCATACATCGTGCTAACGCAGCGTGCAATGGAATCAGCAGCTTGTGCAATACAGAGATCAGCATAGTGATCGTTAACCGTAAGAACTGGTAACGGATTCACAACGAGGATTGCAGTGTCGCTGGTGATGTTACCACACTTGCCATGGCCAGTGAAATAGAAAGTAGCACCATTATAAGTCATACCAAGAGTAGAACCAGGTTGATAATCGGTGGTGTTACCACTAACAGTCAAGTGAGCAACCAAATCGGTATAGTTAGAAGCTTGGCTACCAAGAATACTTGCAAAGTCCAAAACGTCACCCTCACAAATCGTATCGTTAGAGATATTGATGTAAGTAGTATCAACAACGAGAACTTGAGAATGAGTAACCGTTGAGCAGTTGTTCCAAACTTTCGTGATAATAGTTCTACCATTATCGGCCATAGTCGGAGTATAAGAGAAGGAGAATTTCTGTAATCTATCCGTCACATTGTTAGTAGGATTCTGACAAGTGAAAGGATTATCTTCGTCATTCTCGAAATACATCTTCACATAAGTGCTGGAGGTAGATCCATTATGAAGCTTGCTATACTCAGAAACAGTAGCTTTGAAGATAGCTTGAGAAGAAGCACAATAGTAAGTATCCAACTGGAAGGTATCAATTTGCGGAGCCTTGTCCATAGAAATCTGGAACTCCTTCGTAATGCTTTCGCAAGTGTTATAGACATGGAAGCGGAAGGTAGAGTCAGCATAATTGATGGTCAAGTTGTTCAAATTGGTGAATGTCTCCCAATTATTGTTACGACGAATCTGAACTTCCAAAGTACCATGATCATACTTCACTGAATCTCTCATAGCACTGAGGATATCGGTAGGAGCACAATAAACATGAGTCAACATTTCATCCACAGTGTCGAAGTTAGCATGAACATGAGGCAGGATTACGATTTCATGAGTAACAATGCTATCGCAATGATGGTTATCAACGCGAGGGAAGGTCTTCGTACGAGTGATAGGATAAGTGACTTCATCGCTGTAAAGGATGACTTCATTTTCAAATCTGAACTCGAAGCAAGAAGTATCTTGAACAGTTGTTCTCGGGACAGGATTACCCCAGAGGTTAATCTCGCTACGAGCAGGACAACCGTTGCTGTCGATAGCATCCACACAGTAGGTGTACAAGTGGTTAGGATTGTTGGTGTTTGCAGGCACGCAGAACTCGAGATCAAGAGGTTTCTTTGAATCCGGAGTAACGTAGCTGTTAGACCACAACACGCTCACCCATTTATCCTTTTGGACACCAATCCAAACGGAATCAGCAACACAATGTTCATAAGTTCTAGGATCAGCATAGAAAGGAGCATGGTTAATAGTGAAGTTAACCTGATTGATAGGCATGATTTCAACTTCGAAGGTAGCGTTAGAAACACAACCGGTGTTAAGATCCTTCACATAGAGATCATAGTTACAGTTGTGGACAGAAGAGGTGTTCACATCGACACATTGGTTGTAAACAGTGTCGTGGTGACATCTGATAACCCACATGAATTGATAGTTGCCTTCAGGACAAACGTCAGTGTTATTGGTAGCAGTTGCACAGATTTGAGCATTCTCTTCGTTCAAACAGAATTTGTGTTTTCCATTGATGGTGATAATAGGAGCACAAACGTTCTCCAAAGGAATGGTGAAGATAGAATCAACCGTACAACCAGAAACGGTATCAATAGCAGAAACGTGATAATTGGTAGAGCTGTTCAAGCCAGTCCAAGAAGAAGTGGTAGAGTAATCAGCATCTTGTTGGAACTTGTACATGAAGTAAGGATTGTCGAAAGTAGTAGTAGTAGCAACGACAGAGAGAGTACCATCGTGTGTACCGCCTTCACAAGCGTGGTCAGCAGTAATGGTAGGAGTGATGGTAATATCGTTAGCAATCTTCTCAACTTCAACATTGTTAGAGGTATAGACGCATGCGGTATTGGTATCGCGAACCAACACTTGGTAAATACCATCCTGGAGGCCGGTGAAGACCGTATTGAAGGTATATTCAGAAGTGTAGTCGTTATTCACACCAACAACCTTGTATTGCAGTCTAGCATCAGGATTGGTAGAATTAGCGTTAACAGTGATCGTACCGTTGAAATTCTTCGTACAATATTTGTTACCAGTAGCATTTGGATTGATAGTAACATTGTAACGATCCAAGGGAACGTAGATAGAATCCTCAGCCATACAGTTGGTTTCGAGTTCAAGAGCTGTCACTCTGTATTTACCGTTAGCCAACCAGTAGAGGGTATAAACGAACGGTTCATCGAACGGAACGTCATATTCATGACCAGCAGCATCATAATATTTGTAATGATAATGTTTGGTATTAGAATTACGAGGAGCCATAATGGTGATAGTACCATCGCCAGGTTTCGTAGCAGTAGGCTCGCACATGAAGTTAGCAGTTGAATCCAGATCAAGAGCAGGAACCTTGTATTGATCAACGTCCTTGTAAGCTTCTTTCACACAACCATATTGGGAAACAACAGTATAGTTATAACGACCACTTGCTAAACCAGTGAACGTGCCATTGGTTTGGATGGTAGTATCAGCGTTGAATTGCCACAACATGTAAGTGAAACCAGGACCAGCTGCAGATGAATTGGTAACAGTGAGGGTGATCTTACCATCGAAGTCCTCAGGAATACAAGTGCTATTGGTCTTAGCAGTAGCAGTCACAGTAGGATTAACTTGGTTGTTTCCAACAGCCTTGGAATCAGTGCCCGTACAACCCTTATCGGTAATCATATTCACCGTATAAGTATCAGCATACAAGCTTGCATAGTTAGCAGGTTGAATCGTGTCAGTACCCAACAAAACGGTATAGGTGAAAGCAGGAGAAGTAGATTTCTTCGTAACCGTAATAGTACCGTTAGCCTGTGTAGGATCACAATATCTATTAGGAGTTGTAGCAAGGGTAGCAGAAGGATATAAACGTTTAGCATTCGTGATGGGTTGAGTCTTTGTTTTGACACAACCATTAGCGTCGTTAACACCAACGATGGTATAAGTACCAGCATACAAACCGTTAACAGTAGCAGAAGCACCTTGATAAATAGTATCATTATCAGGATTGGTGACAACATAGTTCACACCTGCGGTAGCCAACTTGAAGGAACCGTCAGCTTGATTGTCGTAACAATAAGAGTTATTGTTGACAGAATTGATAGTGAAGTCGAATGAAGGAGCATTGTAAGGCACATAGACACTATTTCTCGGAGATTCGCAATTCGTTGCGTCATTTACTCTGTAGAACCAGTAAGTACCAGAAGACAAGTTCGGAATTACCGTAAGTTCAGTCACAGCATACGTAGTACCACCATCGGTAGAGAAGTAATAAGTATAACCAGCTTGACGTTCAATGGTAATCGCGCCATTGTTATCTAAACAGTTAGACACTGCAAGAGGAGTAGCAACAACGGTGTCAACTTCAGCGGTTGCATTCGGGATAGTGATATCGTAAGTGGTTTCGCAGTTTTCAGGATCAACAGTGGTAACAGTCAAAGTGAAGGTACCAGGTTGCAAGTTTGCGAAATAGACCGTATTGTAAAGAGTAGGTTCGTGGCTAGCATTGTCGCTAATCTTGGTTTGACCTTGGTATTTATAAGTGTAGCCAGTAGGAGCTTCAAGGATAGTGAGGGTACCATTGTATTCACCATCACCGCAAAGTCTGTTAGGAGTAACTTGCGTAATAGGTTGAGCACCTTTGAACCAAACGGTAACATCAGACTCGTCGCCAACAGGACAGTTGTGAGCGTCCTTAACAGCAACATGGTAGGTGTAAACACCATTGGTGTCGCGAACCGTCAAAGTAGCATCCGTACCAATCACAGTAGAAGAAGCACCCTTCGTCCAAGCGTAGGTGTAAGGAGCGGTACCATTTTGTGCGGTAGCAGTAAGGGTAATACCATTTTGGATATAAGTAGGATCGTTTTCACAAACAGAATCACCGTCAACGGTAATGCTAACCGTTACATAATCATCGGGTCTGAATGCATAAACGGTGTAAACACTGTCTTTACCACAAGGAGTAGTAAGAGTAATCTTAATAGTAGTGGTATCTTTGTTGATTAAGGTACCAGCAGCAGGGGTCTGTACGTAGGTTTCGAGAATCTTAGTGGGAGAATAACCACACTTAGAAGTGACATTAGAAACATTGAGGAAAGGTCTGTAGTTAGGAACAGTGAATGTACAATTATTATTAGCTACAAGAACGGTGTCGTGGAGAACGCCAGGAAGAATGATGGGTCCTTCAGTATCGCGAACCGGGAAGATCACGGTATCAGTAGCAGAACAACCGATCGGGTCAGCAACCGTCACGATAGCCATATAATCATGATCGCAGCTATCAGGAACGATATTCACAATAGTGGTGTCGAAAGTAGAGAAGATATTCACACCTTCGCCTGCCCAAGTGTAGCTCATGTTAGCACTTGCAGGATATCTGTTGCCAGTGTTAGCATCAAATACGCCAACGGTCATCCAACCGTAGGTCGGGCAATAAGGGCTGGTAGCACCATTGTAAGGAATTTCGGTAACATTGATGTTCGGGATAGGATTGACATGCAAGAAGTAGTATGCAGAGAGAGCCTCACAACCATTAGCGTCGGTAACTTTCAATTGGAAGATAAAGTCGCCAGAGCCAACAGGATTGATACCGGTCTCTTTTGCATATTTATTGGTGAACGTGACTTCACGACCATTCACTTCAGACCATTCATAGCTATAAGGCAAGTAAGGGCCAACGAATGCGTCAGGATGAATGAGAGTGGTGTCAAATACGAGGTTAGCAGGAGTAACGCCTTCACAAACGGTAGGCAATGTAATAGGATCACCAGAAATCCACATTGTATCAGGAAGGTCGAGGTAAATCACGAGAGTGGAATCTGAGTAGTTACCGCAAATGTCATGAATAACAGCAGTAACGGTCAGGTGGTTGTTCACTCTGAAGATATTGGTATCGTTAATCGGAGACTTGTCGGTGTTTTCCCAGAAGAACTCAAGCGTGCTCATCAGGAAAGCAGAATCGGTGCAATTGTCATAAACCATGGCAGCCACAGCGTTAACGAAGTCCATGCTGTCAGGTGAGTTGTAGGTGCAGTTGCCACCAGGCAGAGGTCTGAGTTGAACCAAAGGAAGCTCCATGGTGTCGCGAACGAAGACGGGCTTCACGGTATCGTAAGAAATGTACGTAAGAGTGAAGGAAACCGTGCTGTCGCAGAGGTTGTGGATGGTGTAAACTCTCACCAAAGTGTCGTGACAAACGCCACGGAACATCGCGTCAGTGTGAGTGACAGTCATACCCTTGTCACACTCGTCGATAACGCGGATACCAGCTTGTCTTACGTCTTCAATAGTAGTGTAAGCAGGAATCCTATCGGCATTCAGCTCGCAAACGTAAATCTTAGCAGGAACAGTAGGAACGTTTTCTACTCTAGGAGCGCTAAGCACGCCAACACCGTAGGTGAAAGTATCAGGTTGAGAAACACAACCGTTACCGTCAACAACATATACATAAGAGCTGTATTGATCGTTGCACTTTGCAGTGTCAGGAATGTTGAAGTAAGCCTCTTGGTTCTTAGCTTGAGTACCAGGAACTACGCTTTGAACCGTGAACTTGGTATTGCTACGATAACTCTTGACAGTCTTTCTAGTACTAGTACTTGCAGGATTGAAGGAACTGTTAGAGCCAGAAGCATACATGCTGGAATTTGAACTTGTGCTGGTAGTATAGAAATAATGGTAACCAGCCTCAGAATTAGATTTATTATAAACGGTAACAACCAAATTCTTGGAAGCATCGTATTGATAAGGTTCGTCGAGAGCAATCTCAATCCAACCTGCTGCGGTGGATTTCAAAGTACCCGTGAAAACTTTTTCACCTTGTTCAACCCAAACAGAATTGGAAGAGAAATTGTTAACATCCGTGGTATTCAAATAAATCTCAACGTTGTTACGGGTAATAGCGCCAGAGGTTTGGAAAGCCATTTTGGTGATAATACCGGCTTCAAGTTCGGTAGGATAGAAAATCTGTTGGCTGTAGCTATATTTAGAATCTGTTTTAAGAGGAAGATTCTGATTTGATGTACTCGTACCAATGGTAACTTCGTCATAGCTTACAGGAGGAACAATCGTACCATCGACGTTCACATTCGTAACGCCATCCCAGAAATAAGTATAAAGAGGATCGGTTTGGCTAGGAGTATTGTTGATCGCAACCTTCATGGTCACAGTGTCACCAGGACAGTTGATATCAGCAGGGCTGGTAACCTTTGTCAACACAGGAGTCTGATGATATTGGATTTCATATCTGCTGAAATACTTGGACATACAGCCTGTTGAATCATTGTAAGACACTGCATAGAAAGTGACTTTCTTGTCAACGTTGGTAGTAGGAGCATACTGCATCAAATTGATCGGGAAATCATCGCCAACATAGACCAATGAACTCAAATCAATATAAGAAGACGACTGCGTGGTGATACCTGTCGTGAGCTTGGTGTACCAACGAGTTACCGTTGAACAACGAGCATCATGCGTAGAGGTAGCGTGGTGCACTGACGATGAATCGATGGTTTCCAAACAAACATCCAAGTTCGGAGAAAGTTCAGGAGCCTCAATTCTCTTGATAGTAAGATACATGGTGTCAGCATTACCCTCGCAAACAATCTCTTCATTGAAATTATTATAAGAGTTTACTTGACGGACAATATATACGTAAGTAGTATCATTAGCAGTTCTTCTGGTCATATCACCATAGGGAGCAGCATTCTCATACCAGTCATAACCTCTAGCACCCCAATGGTACCATTGAACAGAGGTGTCAGAAGCGACATCGAGATCAACGGGATCCAAAGTTACACCAAAGAGATCTTCAGGAATGTAAGGATCGCATGAGCAGAGAGTATCGATATGAGTAGCGACGCGGATAACAGGTTTGTGTCTCACGAAGAAGTGGAAATCGATAATGCTGTCAACCACGAAGATGTCGCAGTGAAGAGGATCGATATGACCGAACACCACATTGGTGTCTTCCATGGTACGATCGAAATCATAAGGAGGATTGCCGTAAGTGTAAGGAACAGCGTCTTGACAAACTTCTTTGGAGAATTCGCCATTGACGAGGTAGTGGATAGAGTCGGAAGCGAGGACCTGGCCGCAGCAAGACATGTGACCGCCGGCGAGGAGATGCTCGTCATTGTTATAGTATGCATTATACCAATCCGTACCGCCAAGGCGTTCACGGATACGCATTACGAGAGAATAGTTACCAACTTGTTTCCATTTGATTTGCACAACCGTTCTTCCGTATTGGAAGAATTTAGCATAGAAGTAATCGAAAGCTTCCGTGTAGAGGGAGTACAAGCCCTGAGAGGGAACTAATTCGCCAAGGGCATTGAACACGGATTGGGGAGCTGCATAGTCAGCTTGCAAAGCGCCGGGATAGTTTGTAGGCGCATGACCACAATCGTAGCCGGAGAACATGTCGGGCTGAACGGGTTGGTCGCAATAACCAAACGCATTCGGGAGGCGACCGCCAACCCAATGGATGGCCATGCCTTGACCCTCATAGTTCAATTCGGGATACCATGTGTACATGTCAATCTCCGCGTAATCCGAGAGATTTCCATTCACAAGCTCACCGTTGCGGTAAAGCAGCCAATCGACAGAAATCTTCAATGAGTCGGGCACATCTGTACAGAAGTGCAACTCATAAAGATCAACGCCATCTACTCTGGCTACGTTCAAGGTGTTGTTCAACACCAACGTACCGCTTCCATCGGGCGCGTTGACGACACCATCAACTGTCACGGGATTCAGATTCTCGATCCAAAAACCGCTGCTTTGCGCCCGCATGCTGAAGCTCATGAGCCCCAGCAGAATGCTTAGAAAGCAAATTGATAATAGTTTTTTCATACTGTTTTTGTTTAATTTGAATTTATATTATTTATTTTTCTTTATTTCGATTCGTTTTTTAGCCTATCATTCAACACTATACATTACATTACATTATACATAATTTTTAACCTGCAAAAATACATTTTTTTTTCATTGTTTGTTCAATCATCTTATTTTTTTCGATTTTTTTTGAAATTATCGATAATGTATTTATTATCAATAATTTACCGATAAACAAACATGCTAAAAAAATTATCAACAGGTTATTAACACCAATCAGACCTTTTATGAACCGTATATTTTACATAGTATTTGGGCTTTTCTTGGTTATACGATACGGGAGGGTGGAATGTTACAGGTACAATTCATAATGCATAATGCACAATTCATAATTCATCGACCCCATTCATCGTACCTATTCATCGACCCCATTCATTATTCATCATTCATCATTCATCATTCATCATTTTCAACATCTCCGCGAGAATCAAACGACCCATATACCAACACAAATCGCGCCGAAATTTTCAATTCTCAGCGCGATATTATATAACCCATTGATTTACAAAATGTTTCATCATTCATCGCCAACCGTCCATCGCCAACCGTCCATCGCAAATCATTCATCGCCAACCGTTCATCGCCAACCGTTCATCGCCAACCGTTCATCGCCAACCGTTCATCGTCAACCGTTCATCGCCAACCGTTCATCGTCAACCGTTCATCGTAACATCGCACAAAAATCCCAGGGCTCACTACGTTCACCCTGGGCTAACACAGGTCGGGCTTTCAGCCCTTTTTGGAAGGGGTTTTAAATATTTAAGGTTGTAACAATCGTACTCCCCGATAACTACTAACTACTAACTGTTAACTACTAATCGCTCACTGCTATTTTATGATCTTAAACTCTGTCCTGCGGTTCTCTGCTCTTCCCTCTTCGGTGCTGTTGTCGGCTACCGGCACTCGCTTGCCGTAACCTTTGTATTGGAGGCGGTCGGCGGGGATGCCCTTCTGAATGAGATAGTCATAGACTGACTTGGCGCGGTTCTCGGACAGGCGATCGTTGTACTCGTCGGTACCTTGGTCATCGGTGTGACCGCCGATCTCAATGCGAATGGAGTTGGTGCGAAGATAATCGGCGAGTTTGTCGAGCTCTACGTAGGACTCCGGTTTCAAGACAGTCTTGTCAAAGTCGAAAAAGACGTTTTTGAGGGTGACAACCGTTCCTACATCAGTGGGCTGAAGATAGATGTTCTTAAGGTAGGGCGACAACTCAGTGTAGGTCTGCGCCACCTGGAAATTTTCGGAATAGAACGGATAGTTGGGATGCGACACGTTGAGCATCACATTGCTGCCCGTATGGACACAGGCCAAGAAACTTCCCGTTTGGGAATCCGAGGTGGTAGAGGTCAACAACTGTTTGGTATTCAGGTCGATAAGTTCGATTCGGGCGGCCAAGGGTTCATGGGTGAACGCATCGGCCACATGACCTTTGATGTAGGTGACAGGGTTCGGACGCAGCTGATCGTCGAGCTCAAAGCTGTAGAGGTCAAGGCCTCCGAAACCGCCGTCTTTGTCAGACGCGACGTACGCCATCGTACCCATCGCGTTGATGAAAATGTTGATTTCGTCAGCGGGAGAGTTAATCGGGTAACCCATATTCTTGGGCTCGCTCCAACTCCCGTCAGGTAGGAGGGAGGCGTAGTAGAGGTCGTAGCCGCCCATTCCTACCCTGCCGTTGGAGGCGAAGTAGAGGGTCCGGCCATCACTGTGGATAAACGGGGCGGCATCATCGCCAGGAGTGTTAATAGCAGGACCGAGATTTTCGGGAATCGAAAACTCCCCCTCTGCGGTCATTGTAGTCTTCCAAATGTCCATACCGCCATAGCCGCCCGGACGAGAGGAGGCAAAGTAGATGGTCATACCGTCGGCAGCCATCGTAGGCTGACTTTCCCAGGCACCAGAGTTCACGGGCGCACCGAAGTTACGCGGACGCGACCAGCGGTCGCCAATGCGTTTTGCCCAATAAAGGTCGCAACTTCCCATTCCGAAGTCGGCATCGCACATGGTGTAAAGCAGGTACTTGCCATCCGGGGAAATGCACTGCGCCCCTTCGTTGTAACCCGTACTGACAGGCTGCCCGATCGGTTGACGCATGGTCCACTTCCCATCGGGAGACTTCGTGCTGCTGTACAAATCCTCCTCGTTCAAACAGAACGAACAGACCGTGACGGAAGTACGTGGGTGTTTCACGGTAAAGATAATCTCCTGATCATCAGCCGTGATAGCAGCTAGGTACTCGTCCCAATCCGAGTTCACCAACTCTCCCAGGTTCACCAACTCATAGTTCGTGGGATGTTTCATCGCCTCGATGGCGAACTGGCAATTGGCAATAACTTTCTGAGCATCAGGCAGAACGTCAGAATATTGCAAACCTTTTTGAAGGAATAGCTGCATGGTTTTAAGGGCATACTCGTAAGCCCCGCACTTGGCGCCCTCGTTTCCTGCAATAAAATAGAGCATTGGATCAGGGTCACCAATCAAATCGATAGCACGCTGGTAGCAGATCATGGCAGAGTCGGAACGAAGATTGAAATTGAAGATGTCACCTTTCATAATGTAGATGTCGGGATAGTTGGGATCCTTAGCCTGCGCCTGATTCAGAAAAGTCATTGCCTTGTCAAAATCATTGACTTTCAAACACTGCTTAGCCTTTTCGCACAAAGGAATGGCCTTTGAACCTTTCTGTGCGAACAAATCCACCGGCATCATCGCCACGACGATACACATTAATATAATATATACTATATTTAATTTATTGCTCATAATCATCGTTTTATATCGTTTCATCGACCATTCATCGACCAATATTCATCGACCAATATTCATCGACCAATATTCATCGACCAACAACCATCGTCATGCGCCATCCGTCCCAGGGGTTTCGCCACGCTCACCCCTGGCTACCATGCTCTTGCCCCTAGCGGGGCTGCTCAAGGAAGTAGTTTAATATATAGTCATCGTTCATAACAGAATCCCTTCTCCTTACTAACTACTAACTGCCTGCCAACTCTTTCTTCGCTTTCTCCCAATAGACATCCATTTCAGCCAGGGACATATCTGTAAGAGAACGTCCGTCGGCCTTAACATATTGTTCGAGGAGCTGGAAGCGGCGCAGAAATTTGCGGTTGGTTTTTTCCAAGGCATCTTCGGGATGAACGTTGATAAAGCGAGAGTAGTTGACAACTGCGAAGAGCACGTCACCAAGCTCCTCTTCGATATGGGCTTGGTCGGGATTGGGGTTATCCACTTCGGCTTTCAATTCACCGAGTTCCTCCTGTACCTTATCCCATACTTGGTCACGGTTGTCCCAGTCGAAGCCGACACCGCTGACTTTGTCTTGAATGCGATAGGCTTTTGTGATAGCTGGCATTCCAGAAGGGATGCCGCCCAAAACGGAGCGGTTCCCTTCGGTTTGCAGTTTGATTTTCTCCCAGTTCTCGTGCACTTGGTTGGCGGAGTCGGCTTTAACCTCGCCATAGATGTGCGGGTGACGACGTATCAGTTTGTCACACAATTGGTTAATCACATCTTTAACCTCAAAGAGATTTTGCTCGGAAGCAATCTTTGAGTAGAAGACGATATGGAGCAATAGGTCGCCGAGTTCCTTGCACATATCGGGATAGTCTTTCTCCAAGATGGCATCTGCCAACTCGAAGGTCTCCTCCACGGTGAGATTGCGCAGAGTGTCAAAAGTCTGCTCGCGATCCCACGGGCACTTTTCTCGCAACTCGTCCATAATTTCCAGCAGATGCCGGAATGCCGCAAGGGCGGGGGTGTATTTGTCAGTTTGTTGCATATTGACGTTGAATGTTAGTACGCTCTCGCAAACAACACCCTTTCGTGTGACGGCTTGCCGGTCAGGATGCACTTGCCCTCCTCTTTCGGGTTGTTGAACGGGATGCAACGGATGGTTGCTTTACAGAGATCCTTGATTTTCTCTTCGGTTTCGGGTGTGCCGTCCCAGTGTGCATAGACGAAACCGGGCTTGTTGTCGAGCAAATCAACAAATTCGTCCCAAGTATCAGCCTTGAAAGTGTGTTCTTCTCTGAATTTCAACGCCTTGTTGTACAAATTCTGTTGAATTTCTTCCAAAAGTTTTTGGATATGCTCTACGAGGGTATCGAAAGAGACGTTGTATTTCTCCATGGTGTCGCGGCGAGCGACCTCAGCCTCGTTGTTCTCCATGTCTTTCGGTCCAATGGCCACGCGCACAGGCACGCCCTTGAGTTCGTACTCGTTGAACTTCCAGCCAGAACGCTTGGTGTCGTCATTATCGAACTTCACGGAAATGCCGAGAGCTTTGAGTTGTTGCACGAGCGTATCTGCCTTAGCAGCAATCTGTTCGCGCTGCTCGTCGGTTTTGTAAATCGGAACGATGACCACTTGGATAGGAGCCAACACCGGCGGCAAGACTAGTCCGTTGTCGTCGGAGTGTGTCATGATGAGCGCACCGATGAGTCGGGTAGAGACACCCCAAGAAGTAGCCCACACATATTCGAGCTCGTTCTTCTGGTTGAGGAATTTCACATCGAAAGCTTTCGCAAAGTTCTGACCGAGGAAGTGGGAGGTACCTGCCTGCAATGCCTTACCATCTTGCATGAGAGCTTCGATACAATAGGTGTCGAGAGCACCGCCGAAACGTTCGTTCGGGGATTTCACGCCCATGATGACAGGGATGGCCATGTGTTTTTCCGCAAAATCAGCATAAACGTGGATCATCTTGTCCGTTTCTTCCAAAGCTTCTTCGCGGGTGGCGTGAGCGGTGTGACCCTCTTGCCACAAGAACTCGGCCGTGCGGAGGAAGAGGCGGGTGCGCATCTCCCAACGTACCACATTCGCCCACTGGTTACAAAGGATGGGCAGGTCGCGGTAAGATTGAATCCAGTTTTTGTATGTATCCCAGATGATGGTTTCGGAAGTCGGGCGCACGATGAGCTCTTCTTCCAGTTTTGCGTCGGGATCGACGACAACGCCACCGCCGTTAGGATCATTTTTCAGACGATAGTGGGTCACCACGGCGCACTCTTTCGCAAAACCCTCCACGTGGCTCGCCTCGCGGCTGAAGAAGGATTTCGGAATAAAAATCGGGAAATAAGCGTTGGAGTGGCCCGTATCCTTAAACATTTGGTCCAGTTGACGCTGCATTTTTTCCCAGATGGCATAACCATAGGGTTTAATCACCATACATCCGCGCACAGATGAATTCTCCGCTAAATCAGCCTTTTTCACAATGTCATTATACCACTGCGAATAATTTTCTTCTCTTGAACAAAAATTTTTAGCCATAAAATTTCTTTACTATATTAACTTTTTCGTACTTTTGCCGTCTAATAAAAAATTGAACCGCAAAAATAATAAAATAAGAGATAAGGAGGACACTATGAAGAAACAAATTTTAATCGTCCTAAGTGCCATAACTTGCTTACTGGCAGCTTGTTCGACAGCAAATTTTGCCTACTACGATGACATTTACTCATCGACGGAGGAAAAAAGTGCCAAATCCGCAACCCCAACCGCCGCAAACATGACGGCACAGAACGCGACCGTAGAGGCCGATTCCATCATTTATGAAACGGATGAGAACGGCAATCTGCTGCGCACCTTAACCTATTATCCGGGTAGCAGCGAGCCAGTAATCACCACTTACATGGAAGTGGTGGATGACTCGACGGCCACTCGTGCGGCTGTCGGAGGTTCATCCGGCACTTATACGTATGACCCTGACGATTACTACGATTACAGCTATACCTCCCGCATCCGTCGTTTCCACACCGATGTTTACGTGGGTTGGGGCTACTACGACCCCTTTTTCACCAACTTGTATTGGTATGATTACTGTCCTGCCAGTTGGGGAATAAGCATCTACATGGGCTACAATTGGTGGTGGCCGAACTATTACTATCGTCCTTACTACTACGGTCCCGCATGGTATAGCTGCGGTTTCAACTACGGCTGGGGCTGGTACCGCCCTTACCCCTACTACGTTTGGGATCCTTACTGCCCGAGACCTCCTCATGGCCCGATGCCCATCGACTGGTATCACAACAACCACGACCCGAACCATAGCTACTACTATGGTCACCGCAACAACCTCGGACCTTCTGTGGGCAACGGCGGCAACGGCAACAGACGACCTGACCTTCCTGACCCGAACAACTCAAATGGTTCTTTAGCAGGTGGTTATGGCAACGGCGAAACCAACAACTACTACTCTTCCTCGCCCACCGCTTTCAACCAACGTTATGACAACCTCGCAGGAACCACTGGCATAGGAAGTGCTAACAACAGCTCTTCCATCCGTCCTGCAACGAATGTCACGCCCAAGAGCAATACTGCCACGCAGCTTAACGTCAAAGAGACTCCGACCACGACGACTCCCATGAGCAAACAGCCCGTCACTACAGGGACTGTCAGCACTGGCACCGGAACCGGCACCGGAACGAACCCCAGCTCCAACTCGAATGCCACTGTTTCAAAGACTCCCACAACCGTCACTTCCACGAGAACGAATGTCACTACACAAACGGCCAATAAGCCTGCAACCCCTGTTGCTCCCCGCACCGTCACCCGCACTGTGGTAACGCCCTCCACAACAAGCCCCGCTTCTTCGACAAGACCATCTTCGACCACAACCAGGACAGTAACCAGAACTGTGCCCACTACTACCACCAACAACAGCAGAACGACGACAAGACCATCTTCCACAACAACGGGAACAAGCAGAACAACGACCACTGCTCCCAGACAAACCTCTACGCCGAGAACGACACCTTCCACTTCATCCAGACCATCCAGCACGCCTGCAAATTCCAGACCTTCAAGCAGTTCTAGCAGTCGTCCTTCTTACAGTTCCCCGTCAAGCAGTCGTTCTTCAAGCAATAGTAGCCGTTCTTCCTACAGTTCTCCGTCGAGCAGCCGTCCTTCAAGCAGTAGCAGCAGCCGTTCCAGCTACAGTTCCCCATCCAGCAGCCGATCCTCCTACAGTGGTTCCTCTCACAGCAGTTCCAGCTATTCTCGCGGCGGCGGTGGCGGCGGCTCCCACTACAGCGGCAGAAGATAATTCATAATTCATAATTATTACTACGGAATACCGAATCTAAAACCTTAAACCCTAAACCTTAAACCCTAAACCTTAAACCCTAAACTCTAAACCCTAAACCCTAAACCAACAAACCAACAAACCAAAATGAAAAAGATAACAACATTCATCATCGCAATATTGGGCTTTATCGGAATGGTCAGTGCCCAGGGAGAATATGAAGCCTTTACCTTTTCGCAGTCCGACTATTATGGAACGGCGCGTTTCATGGGTGCTGGCGGTGCATTCGGAGCCACGGGCGGTGACTTTTCCGCACTGAGCACCAACCCTGCCTCCATCGGACTTTACAAGCGCCATGAGACAAGCCTCACCCCGCTTGGGCTTGCATTCGGATATACAGACACTTACTACAACGGAAATCTGAGTTCCGCCCAAAAGGTGAAATATAACTTCCCGCAAGCCGGCATGGTGTTGTCGAGCAGTATTAAACGCGGCAGCAGCTGGAAATCCTGGCAGTTCGGTTTTGGCGTTAACCGCATCATGGACTTTAACAGCACTTATCGCGCCAGAGCCCAAGTCAACAGCTCTTTGTCAGACATTGTCGTATCCCATGCTGACGGCACTTTTTACGGAGACCTACGAGGCGACGCATATTTGTTCTGGATGACCAGTGTGATTGACACGTTTGCCGGAACCAACAACGAATACTACAGTCGCTTCAGCCATGCGGAGCTCGATCAAAACGCTTTAGTGGTCAGAAGTGGTGCCATCAACGAGATGGTTCTCTCTTTTGGCGGCAACTACAGCGACAAACTCTATATCGGTGCCACGGTTGGCTTCCCGTTCCTGGATTTCACAGAGAAAACCACCTATACCGAATCACCAGCCAATGCACAAGATCTCTATGGGGTAAAAGACTACACTCTTTACACCACTCAACGAAACAGAGGTACTGGTGTCAACCTCAAATTAGGCCTTATCTACCAACCTGCTGATTTCGTGCGCATTGGAGCATCTTTCCACACCCCAACTTACTATTGGAAAATCAGAGACAACCTCTATAGAGAAATTTACGCCACTTACACGAATTTCCCTGCCTTAGATTACAGCTACGAAAACGCCAACAATTTCACGCTGACCACGCCCTTAAAAGCGAATGTGAGCACTTCCTTCCTGATCAAAAAGCGTGCATTCATCGCGGCAGAGTATGAGTTTCAGGATTACAGTATGGCAACGCTGTATAGCGACAACTACGACTACGGTTTTGAGAACGAAATCGTCCGCGCAAAATATGGCCCCACACATAGCGTGCGTGTCGGTGCGGAGGTGAATGTCACCCAAGGTTTTGCGTTGCGCGCCGGCTATCGTTTCAAGACCTCCCCTTACAAATTGTCAGATTCTCCCTACAACAACACCTCGCATTTCATTTCGGCTGGTTTTGGCTTCCGTGGCGAGAATTTCTTTGCCGACTTTGCCTACGTGTATCGCATGAACAAAGATTCCTACTGGCTTTACGACCCTGTTGGAGAACCCTGCAACGTCAGTTCCAACACCCACAATGTGGTGGCCACCATCGGCTTCAAGTTCTAATTTGAATGAAGAAACTCCTTCTTATCCTATTTAGTGTCGCCCTGAGTTGTGCAAACGCTCAAGAGCGGCACTATTCTTATAAAACCCTACCCTTTGCGGATAACTTGTATGAATCTGTCACCTCCGACCTACAAGGGAACCTCTACCTCACCTACGACACTCATTTGGACTTTTTCACGCCTGACGGGAAGCGACATCTGAACTACAGCGACCAAACTTGGGGCAACATCACGCGCGTAGATGTTGGCATTGCCTCGAAAATCCTCGTCTTCTATCGTGAAAGCGGCAACATCGTACTGCTAAACAACGAATTAGCACCTATCAGCAGTCCGCTGAACCTATTCGACAAATCGTTGATGACGGTGAGCTTGGCAGCCATGGGCAACCCCAACAAAATCGTGCTGTACGATGAAGCCAACCAAGATTTGCTCATCACCGACCTGAGTCTGAATGTGTTAACACGCACGCATATCACTTTTCCTAGCGAATTTCACCCGTCAGACATGCAGGTGATTCCCGATCATCGCATTGCCTTGTTGGACACGCTGCAAGGCATCTGTCTTTTTGACTTTTTCGGCACTTTCGAGAAAGAAATCCCCATTGCTGGCATCAAAATCATGCAATTAGAGAAGGGTGGAGTCATTTATTACCAAAACAGCCAGATTTTTCATTACAGAATGCCCACCGACAAGACTCCTTTAAGAGAACCCGCGATTATGTTCTCCTGGCCCCACATAAAAGATTTCGATGTCAATGCAGGAGGATTGTATTATATTGACAATCAAGGACATATATTTTGTTTAGGCGAAAAATAAATTTCCTTGACGATGCAAAAAAAAAAATACTATTTTTGCATTGGTATTAGTTTAGGTAAATTTAGGGGGAGAAAAGGCCAGAAGAAAAACGGAAAGAGTTATTAATTAAATATATAGGAGGTTCCATTATGTTAAAAAACAGAAGTTTGATTGACCCGTCCGATTTCACGCGCGAAGAATTCCGCGAAATTTTCGATTTGGGTCACCAGATCGTCGCCAATCCCGAAAAATTCAGCAAGAGTTGCGAAGGCAAGATCCTGGCAACTCTTTTTTATGAACCGAGCACGCGTACGCGTTTGAGCTTTGAGACGGCCATGCTGCGTTTAGGCGGTCAGGTCATCGGTTTTTCCGAGGCCGCTTCCTCATCCACTGCGAAGGGTGAGAGCATCGCTGACACGCTGCGCACCGTGGAATGCTACGCCGACATCGCGGCTATGCGTCACCCCAAGGAGGGCGCACCCCGCTTGGCCAGCCACTACATCCACATGCCGCTGATCAACGCCGGAGACGGCGGCCACCAACACCCTACCCAAACGCTCACCGACATCCTGACGATCGAGCGTCTGCGTGGCAATGTGGAAAACAAAACCTACGGTTTCTGCGGTGACCTGAAGTTCGGCCGCACCGTCCATTCTCTCGTCAAATTCCTCAGCAATTACGAAGGAGTCCGCTTCGTCTTCATCTCCCCCGAGGAACTGCGCGTTCCGGAGTACATCCGCGAAGAAGTGGTCCGCAAGAAAGGCATCCCCTTCGAAGAGGTCGATCAGATGGAACCCTACATGAACCAGCTCGACTTCCTCTACATGACCCGCGTGCAACGCGAGCGTTTCTTCAACGAAGAGGACTATATCCGCTTGAAAGACAGATTCATCCTCGACAAAGAGAAAATGTCATACGCACGTCCCGACACTTACATCCTGCACCCGCTGCCTCGCGTGAACGAGATCAGCACCGAAGTTGATGAAGACCCCCGCGCCCAGTATTTCCAACAAGCTAAAAACGGTATGTACGTCCGCATGGCGTTGATCCTGAAACTGTTGGGTATATATTAATAAACATTGAACTTTGAACTATGCTCTGTCAAAGTTCAAAGTCAAAGTCAAAGTTCAAAGTAAAAGAAAAAATATCATGTTAGAAATCACCAGCATAGAAAAAGGTATTGTCATCGACCACATTACCGCCGGATACGGTATCCAAGTGTTCAATTATCTGAATCTTGACAAGGCCGATTATAATGTCGCCCTCATCTGCAACGCCTACAGTGAGAAGATGGGCAAGAAAGACATTATCAAGATCAACAATGTCATTGACATCAACTACGATTTCTTGGGATTGATTGACCCGAACGCGACGGTGAACATCATCGAAAACGGGAAAACCATCAAGAAGGTGAAGTTGGAAGTACCTGACAGAGTGGAGAATATCATCCGCTGCAAGAATCCGCGTTGCGTCACCTCCGTGGAGCACTACTTCCCGCACGTCTTCCATCTCGTAAACAAGGAAAAACGCTCCTACCGCTGTGAATACTGCGACGATATCGTGATTCCTTATCCCAACAAGTAGTCGATTTTCCCGCAACTTACTAGACAAAAATACTGCAACTTCTTTATATTCAGAAAATTAACAAATTTCTTTATAAAGAAGTTGCATTTCAAAAAAAAGTGTATCTTTGCCGCGTCAAAATCAAGGTCTCGTGGCCGAGTGGTTAGGTACCGGTCTGCAAAACCGTTGACTCCAGTTCGAATCTGGACGAGACCTCAAAAGAAGAGACGCGCTGCCGCACGTCTCTTCTTTTTTAACCCTAAACCATAAACTCTAAACCCTCATGACCGAGCTCTTCCACTCCCCCGCTTTCGATTGGGACAAACATCTGTTCCAATACATCAACAGCCACCATTCACCCTTTTGGGACAAAGTGATGTGGGTGATCACCAGTGCGCAATTCGGAGTCCTTTTTTTCCTGATTGGTGCTTTGATGATAGGCTATTATTACCGCAAGCAAGCTTGGAAAATCCTGCTGATAATCGCAGCGGTCTGCCTGTTGGCCGATGCCATCGGGGCACGGGCTCTCAAACCCACGATACAACGATTTCGCCCCTCACACGACCCCGAATACCACGAGGACTATCAAGTCCATCTACTTCAAAAGAAAGATGGAACGTATTACTATGGAGGAAAATACAGTTGTCCTTCCAATCATGCTATCAACTATTTGACGAGTTCACTGCTATTCCTCTTTTTCCTAACCCCGAAAGTTAGACGGAAGTGGGCACTGGCAACAATTGTCATCGGCATCACATTGTTAAGTTGCTACAGTCGCATCTATGTCGGCGTGCACTACCCTTTCGACATTCTTTGCGGATGGCTCATCGCAATACTAATGTCCGGAATCGCGATTTGCATCATCCGTGCCTACCAAGCAAGACATCCTAATTTCATCGCCCAGTAATCACAATCTTCCGATCCTTTGCTGCCCGCAATCCGAAGACTGTTTCGCGAATATCGTCAGTCTCAAATACATGATTCACAGCACCTTCTGGTGAAATCCGCAAAGTGATTCCCGACTTTTCTCCCGTAAGATATGGGGCAAGATTTCCATTGCTGACCTTGCGCAAGTAGTTGAGAAGGCTAACAATTCTTCTGGAAGACAAATGTTTGTTATAATCACTGTTATGCAACGGGCTTGCAAATCCACTGATTGCCAGCTCAATCGTGTCACCGTTCATCATCGCCTCTTGCAAATATTGCGTAAGTTTTTGCAAACGCACATAACCCGTCTGCACAGAGTCGCGCAAGAAACCGGCCACCGCATACATCGCCACCCGCTGCTCATCACCCTTCAATCCTTCTCCCGCTTTATGAATATGTTCTTGAATATCTGCAATATACATATTATATAGTTCAAGGTAGTCCTTAGACGTGGTATCGGAAAGAGATTTAGGATCGGGGGCGTCGTTCTGGAAATAGAGCGTAATAGGCAACACTGAAGCAATTTTTTCATGGATATCGGGCGACGGTATTGTATCTATAACTTCTCCTTTGACAGGCAGTTTCCAATTAGCATAGAGAATATCATTACAGCACGTATCTTCGTCGGCCATGTCATCGTGTGGACGATTGGAACTGAAAAAAGCACTTTCACCATCTTGATTTACAGTAAAATAGAAGTCGTTATAGAGGGAATTGAAGGGTGCAGGAAGATGCAGGGGAGTTTTCCAGGCACCCAACGCTCCTTCGCTACAAAAGATGTCGTAATCGCCGATGCCCTTCCGTTCATCTGTACTGAAATAGAGTATCTTGCTATTCCGGTCATAATACGGCGTAATTTCATTTCCTTCTGTGTTGATCATCGGGCCAAGATTCACCGGATCCTGATAATGGCCATTTTTAAGAATCGAGTACCAAACATCCAATTTACCATACCCACCGGGTCGGTCTGAAACATAGTATAGCACTTCATACTCAGGAAGTTGCACTAAACAAGGCTGCATGGCAGAGCTGCCCTTCTGGTTGATGACCGGGGGCAGAGGTTTAGGCTTCCCCCAGTTGCCTTTTCCCATTTCCGATTGCCAAAGGGAGCAGAGAAGATCGCCCTCCCCCTCACGCACACAGCGGGTCAACAACATCCGCTGACCGCCCTCGCTGAGACAGAAATTGCTGTTGAAGTACTTGGGGTTATTGATGGCAGAAGGCAGCGGTTTGGCAGACGAAAAACCACCCTCTTCCAACGCTTTTGACTCGTAAAGATAACAGTACCAGTTCGTTTCGAAGAAATGTTCGGCATCCTCTGCCGCATCGTTCCGCATGGCTGTAAAAAGGAACGTGGAATCAGGCAGCAACTTGGCGGCAAATTCCGAAAATGAAGTGTTGATGGAGTTAGGCAAGGCTTTGACAGTCACGATGATGGAATCCGTTGTCGGCAAAATAGTCGCATCACCATTCTGCGCCTTCACAGGAACCCACAAGGACATCAGAACTGTCATCTGCAATATCTTTTGTATAAGAGAATTACCACACATTAGGTTTTATGTTTCAGGATAATAGTTCAAGGTTCAAAGTTCAAGGTTCAAAGTTTAAGGTTTAAGGTTCACATCACACATCACAAATCACACATCACAAATCACACATCACAAATCACATAATATCATACGGGCACGGTTCTTTGCCCGCCCTCGTTATCGTCCGCTTCTTGAAGATATAGGAAATGGCAACCTCCATGCCGCCGCGCCCATGAGTGGCCACCACAAACGGTGACACGTTCACGTCGTAGGCAAGCGAAAAGCGAAGGTTCTGCCAACTCACGAACCCATTGAAAATCAGCGCATCATTCCATCTATAGAAGAGACCTCCTCCCAAGGTGAACAAGGTTGTATAACTGTTTTTCTTCTTGAAGTACTCAACATTACATCCTAACAGATACTCGCTAAAGGTGCGCTGCCAAGAGAGATACAACATTGGGGAAAGCGAAACTTCTCGATTGATAGCAAATTGCGAGTAAAAATGAGCGATATATTTAATCGGCAAGCGTGCTTGGGACTCGCCAAATCCATAATACGGTTGGTTAATGTGCGAGGCGCTCACTGCCAACCGAAACAGCATGGTTTTGGATGGCAAATACCCCCAAAACGCCCCTACCCCAAAGTCGGCATACAACCGATTGATCGTCTCAATATTCTCACCACTAGGCAGATACGGATAAAACACACCACCTGAGAACTGGTTATCCCAAGTGGCTAGATCCATATCGAAATGGTTGTTGATAATGCCACCATAAAGTCCCAATCCAATTTTGTGACGGCTGTGGCGACCGATGTTCTTGATATACGATAGCGAAAGGATGGCTTGCGCCGACTGGTAGTTCACGTCGCCAGACTTGTCACCGTTAAACGTAAGGCCGATGCCTATAAGTTCCTGCCGACGGTGGTTTTTATAAACGGCACCATCCACCTCCGCGCCCAAGGTCATAAAGGGTTTCGTTACCGCGAGCCATTGCGACCGCATGATCACTCCCCCACGCACAACCCCGTCGAATGCGGCGGTCAGAGAAGGGTTTGTGCCTGTAGGATTCAGATAAAACTGTGAAAAATGGTAATCTTGGGCGAAGGTTATCTTAAAAAAAAAAGTCAGAGCCACCAAGAGCAGCATCACGTAGCGATATTTCTCGTTCCAGCAACTTTTCAGATACCTTCGGAGTTCATTCTCTCGCGGATTGTTCTGCGGTTCGTAGAGTTTGGTGCCAGCAATCTGTTCGGGCAAGAACTCTTGGTTCACGAAGTTGTGTTCATAATCATGGGCGTATTGATAGCCCTTGTGGTAGCCAAGTTCCTTCATCAGTTTGGTCGGGGCATTGCGGATGTGCATCGGCACGGGCAGGTCGCCAGTCTGCTTGACAAGCGCGATGGCATTGTCGATGGCCATGTAGGAGGCGTTGCTTTTGGGCGAAGAAGCCAGATAAACAGCGGTTTGCGACAACACAATCCGCGCTTCGGGCATCCCGATGACGTTCACCGCCTGGAAGCAGTTGTTGGCCAACAGCAACGCGTTGGGGTTGGCGTTGCCGATGTCTTCGGAAGCGAGAATCACCATGCGCCGGGCGATGAAGAGCGGGTCTTCGCCGGCCACGAGCATCCGGGCCATCCAATAGACCGCCGCGTTGGGGTCGCTGCCGCGCAACGACTTGATAAAGGCGGAGATGATGTCGTAATGTTGCTCGCCTTTTTTGTCGTAGAGTGCTAAATTCTGCTGGATAACATGGATGATCTGTTCGCGGGAGAGGGTGATGACACCATCCACGGGCGGGGTCATCCATGATACCAACTCTATGGCATTCAGTAGTTTGCGCGCGTCACCGCCGGAGATGCGCAACAAGGCCTCCGTGTTCTCCAGTTTGATTTTGCAGTTCATCTGTCCTTCCAGGTACTGGATGGCGGTCTGCAACAGTTGTTCGAGATTATCTTTCGAAAGTCCCTTCAGCACATAGACTTGGCAACGCGAAAGCAGCGGGGAAATCACCTCGAAGGAGGGGTTTTCGGTGGTGGCGCCGATGAGGGTTACCACGCCCTGTTCCACCGCGCCGAGCAACGAATCCTGCTGCGACTTGGAGAAACGGTGGATTTCGTCGATAAAGAGGATACAGCGCCGTTCGGACTTCTTGGCCTTGTCGATGACCTCGCGGATATCCTTCACGCCGCTGCTGATGGCGCTGAGGGTGAAAAACTCCGCATCGATGGACTGCGCAATCAACAGGGCGAGAGTCGTTTTGCCCACGCCCGGCGGTCCCCAGAAGATCATCGACTGGATGTTGCCGCTCTCGATGGCCGTGCGCAACACCGCCCCCTCACCCATCAGGTGCTCCTGACCGATGTAGCCCTCAAGCGTGTGCGGGCGAAGGATCTCTGCCAACGGCTGTTTCTGCATGACACGGAATTTGACCGCGCAAAGATAGACAAAATACGGATATGCGGGGAGGGCGGGATTTGATATACAAAAAAAAAATTATCTAAGAATGTTTGGATATTAAAAAAAGAGTATTTTTGCAGTTGGAAATCAATAGGGGAACAGTCCGTTTAGACGTCCACAATTTGGCGATGACCTTTCAAGAGAGCCAACCTGTCGATTTCTTTTTTTATGCCTTAATTGCCGTGATGCAATATTGAATTTTCTCGCCCGTTCGCTTTATACCAACCATCATTTTTACCACACCGACCCCGATCAATTCGCATCGCATTTCCTGTATCTGAGAGAATGCGGCTTGATTCTTCACTCCTTTTTTTGGCGCTTTCGGTTTCCCGTATTTGACAGAATAACGCAAAATGGTGTCTAGTTGTAGCATCGCAAGTGTTGATTCATACGTTTTAGCTGCATGGCGAATAGTCTCTGTTATAGATAGATACCGAATATTGATAAAATCTTTGAAAGAACGATTGTAAACTCGTTTGCTGGGATTGTTTTCAGTCCATATACGATACACTTTGGAAATGATTTCTTCTCGTTGTTTGAGTGCCTCTCGGTTGTTTTCTTGTGGTATAATCATATCGAACAGATATTTTGAATTTCCGCCGACAAATATACAACAAAACCGACCGTTTGTCAAGGGTTTTGTGATATTTTTTTCATTCTTGACAATCAATCAATTGTGATTATATTTTAACTATTTCGATTTGAATAGTTAAAATTTTAATTGGTATTTTGGAAAAAATGAAGGATGTAGTGCCAGTAGTGTCGAAGACACTGTATTTTAGTAACCCCACATAAGCGAAACGAAGTGGAGCGCAGTGTGGGGTGAAAGCGGAGACAGCACATCGATGGCGTGTTGAAAACACGCTACTATCAGCGAGTCGAGTAGTGGTGTGAATAAAACAAAAGCAATATCGTAATCTGCAGAAAACAAGCGGCATTAGGGATATAATAAATAACTTTTCGAAAATCTTGACAAAAATTAACAAAAAAAGTTTGGCGGTTTCATTTTTCCGCTTTACTTTTGCACTTTGAAAGTTATTACTAAACAAAAACAATGTAATTATGGAAAAACTTATTGAAATTTTGAGAGAATTTGAAGAAAACAGAACAAAAAGAAAAAGAGAGAAATGGGATGACAATGCCGTTGCGAAGTGTTTTCTTCCTTGTGCTGAGAAGATTCTTTGTGAGGGTTATTTTCTTATCAATGGCGAGTATATCCTCGATTTAGGTTCAATTGAACTGTATTACCATGAGGAAACGGTTGGAGGCCTAAAAGACCATGCAATGTACCACACCAACGAGAGATTACCTAAGGCATATTGGGATAGAATCAGAAAGTACTCCGTTGCTAGTCTCCCTGTTTTTTACAAAGAGATAGCCGATCACGAAGGATACCCCTATTTCAAAATTGGAAGTTTCAACTTGCACCAGTCAGGTGTAGATGTGACCTTTGAGAATGAGGAGAAGAAATACCGGGCTTCTTTTCTTATTCGTTCCTATAGAATGCTGAGAAAGGATGATGCTAACATTGAAAGTGTTCTTTACGATCCATGTTCATCTCATCTCTATGATGATATGAACAATGCAGGATTATTGTCTTATGTGAATAAGCCTAATGTCATTAAGTGGGTAGAAAATAAAAAAGAAGGGAAGGTCACACAATGTCCACGTAGGAATTTGGACCAAAAACCCTGGCAGTTTATGATTGAAGGTTTGAAAGAGATTAAATAGCAAAATGATTACCGATAACCAAACCAACACCGTTTACTTCTCCAGCCTTTTGCCAGAGAAGTGCCCAATCATGAACGCTCACATCACGGAGGCGTTGAAAAAACATGAGATTCCGTATGCCTACCTGTCGGAAACCAAAGATATTTGGTGTCGCGATTTCATGCCCATCCAGATTGAAAGAGAGCGTTTCGTGTTCTACAAATATACGCCCGATTATCTGAAAGATACCTACGGACAAAGCGTTCAAACCAATCCTGATGATGTGTTCCAAGCAGAAGCGAACCATTTGAGGCAGCTGCTACCCAAAAGCATCAGGATCGACCTCGTTTTGGACGGCGGCAACGTGGTGAAATGCGGCGATACCGTTGTGATGACGGAGAAGGTGTTTGAAGAAAACCAAGACAAATCTCGCGCTGAGGT
>CAMKLG010000024.1 GCA_946413585.1 uncultured Bacteroidales bacterium | reverse complement strand
AAGAACCGAAATATCTGGGAATCAACGATTGGACCGCTTCCTATTTCATCGGGGCTGCATGGCTCGTTGAGAAGGAGCTGGCGGTGGTGGTTACACCGAAAGTGCCAGACATCGATTTCATTCAGATGTTCTTGTCGGCTTTGGAAATCGATACGCAAAAAGAATCAAACTATTTTGCCCAATGCTACGGCATTCAGTTCGATGAACCTCAAATCGAAACCCACGAAGAACTCAATCAACTGACACCCCTGTTGGTGTTGCATTTTATCTCCTTATTGGAACGGTTGCTGAAGCATGGTTTGAAGAAGGACTATCTCCTTCACGAAGAGAATCTGAAAGCCAAGGTCAAAGGACGGATTCTGTTCGGCAAGCACCTCAAAGCCAATGTGTTCCAGCAACGTAGTGATCGAATGTATTGCCAATATCAGGATTATACGGACGACATTCCTGAAAACCGCCTGTTGAAAAAGGCCCTGCTCTTTTCCGAACGCATCCTCGACAGATGTGATAGTCTGAAAAGACAGTCCCAATACCCTGACCTCCAGTTGCGATTGAATCGTTTGAAGGCCTCATTCAGCCATATATCCGATGATATTGAACCGTATCAGGTGCAGAAGTTGTCATCCAATAACTTGTTCAAAGGATATAAAGAGGCGATAAAGGTGGCGAAGATGATTCTGCGCCGTTTCGACTATTCCATCCGTGAAGCCGCTTCCGAACAACGGTCCACCCCGCCGTTTTGGATTGACATGGCGCGGCTGTATGAGATGTGGGTGTGGGGAAAGCTGGTGGCCGCCTACCCTAAACAAATTGAGTTTCAAGTACAGGGCCATTGTAAAACGGCTGTCGATTTTATCAAAAAGGATGAAAAAATCATTCTGGATGCCAAATATAAGCCACATTATGAAGATTCTAATCGTGGTATCTTGGATGATATTAGGGAAATAAGCGGATATGCTCGTGACAGGCGGATATTGAAACAATTAGGAGGTGATAAGGAACAGAATGAGATTAAATGTGTGATTGTTTACCCCGAACCGGAGAAATTGAAGTCTGATGAAGATGACAAAGAGGCCGACAGCGATTGCAAAGTTGTAAAATCTTTCCTACAAGACACATTGCTGTCACAATGTTCTGAAATCAAATGGTTTCGCAATTTTTACAAAATCAGCGTGCCGTTGCCCATTCGTAAAAACTAATACACGTGGCATAAAATAAGCATGGATAGTCCGTTTTTATTGTTTTCCCTTGTTTTTGTATTTTGCTTTTTTGTATCTTTGCGGACTGAAATATTTTACTATAATTCAAATATCAAATAACAAAAACTATGACTCAAAAACATGCTATCCAACTATTTGAAGAAAAAAAAGTCCGTACCGTTTGGGACGACAAACAAGAGAAGTGGTACTTTTCTGTGGTTGATGTCGTTGGTGTATTAACCGAGAGCGACAATCCACGAAAATATTGGAGTGTTCTAAAAACACGTTTGAAAAAAGAGGGAAATGAAACGGCTACAAATTGTAGCCGTTTGAAAATGCAAGCAGAAGATGGAAAACAACGACTTACGGATGTCGCTAATGTGGAGCAAATTTTCCGCATCATCCAGTCCATCCCTCAGTGATGAGCAAGAATTAAGTGAGAACAACAATGAGTAACCCCTATATAAATTGCTCTTCTTTCTTTCATGCGGCAAAAATACATAATATTCTCCGCAAAAATGCGGCGAATAAAACTTATTTTCACCGCACTGACACTCACTAAATCTCTCCACGATGCTCAAATGTGCGGGTCGTCTGATTTATGGTAAAATTATCATTCCAGAAACTTTAACATATAAAAGTATGCTTTTATTTTTCTGCAATTGATATTTTTGTGTCTTTGCAGAAAAATAAAACAGCAAAACAACGATTGATGTGAAACCGACAGTTACACAACTTGAATAATTCTCCCATGATGCGGCACAGTTTCAAAAAAAATTTCACGACAGGAGGTCTATCACCAAAAAAAGAATATCTTTGCAGACTACTATATTAAATACAATTTATTTATAGTCAAACAATTAAATATTATTATCATGATTAGTGTGAAAATGCAAGAGGCTATCAACGCCCAAATCAACGCGGAAATGTGGTCCGCTTATCTCTACCTGGCCATGTCCATGGACGCTTCGAACAAAGGATACAAGGGCATCGCCCACTGGTTCCACAAACAGTACGATGAGGAAATGGAGCATGCATTCAAGTTCATCCACTACCTTGAAAGCCAACAGGCCCGGGTGGAACTCAAAGCCATCGACAAGTTCCCGACCTCGTGGGAGTCGCCGCTCGACATGTTCGAGGAGACCCTCAAGCACGAGAAAGTCGTGACCGGTCTCATCCACGACCTCTATGCCCTGGCTACCAAGGAGAAAGACTATGCCACCACCATCTTCCTGCAATGGTATGTGACCGAGCAGGTTGAGGAGGAGGAGAACGCCCAGGAACTCATCGATGCGATGAAGTGCGTCGGCGATGACAAGGCTGCCTTCTTTATGTTCGACAAAAGCCTCTCCAAACGCTAACTGCCCGAAAAATGTTCCACAAAAAAACTTTTGCCCGGCACTGAATGTCGGGCAAAAGTTTTTTTATAGTGTCGGATTCCCTTGGTGGGTGTCAGTGCGTTTCTACTGTTGGACATTTCTTTGCGAATGGCACCGTCTTTAGTGCGTGGTGGCTCTGTCCGTCACCACGTCGCTTCGCCGCGATCACAGATTTTCCGCACTAACCCCGTGATACACAAGCTTACAAAGCATACAGCCAGCAGCAGCAGTACTTTCGGGAGCAGCGAGAACGCGGGGAAGGGCACATCGACGGAGGCGGTCTGCGTAGGTATCAGCCATTGCGGGTGCGACAGCACGAGCACGATGCCGATGGCGCCCGTGACGATGCCCGAGATGAACACGGCCACCATCATCCGGCGGTAACGCTTCGTCTGCGCCTCACGATACCGTTTCGCGTATTCCGCCGCCTCTAACTTCTTGGAAAGCTTCTCTAAATATTCGTTGCGGTCGCCCAAATTCGGCTGGTATTGGGCGAAAAGGTCTTCTATGGTGGTTTTCTCTTTCATCGTTCCAAAATTTGTCTAAGTTTAACTCTCCCTCTTGAAAGCTGCTGTTTCACAGCCAATTGGGAACTTCCCGTGATTTTCGCAATCTCCTTCACGGAGTAGCCGCTGACGTAGAACAGCAGGATGGCGCTCTTCTCCTTCAGCGGCAGCGTGCCGATAGCCTCGTACAGCTCCTGGTATTGGAAGGCGTCGTCGGCACCCGGACCGCCCGGCATCTGCTCCGCCGCGTCCAAGTCCGTCCGGCGGTTCCACCCCGACCGCTGGTGGTCGAGGAAGGTGTTGTAGGCGATCTTGAAGAGCCACGTGGCGAACTTGGCCCGCTCCACGAACCGCTCCATCGCGATGTACGCCTTCACCATCGCCTCCTGCGCGATGTCCTCCGCCTCCATCCGGTCGCCCTCACACAGGGCAAGCAGGAATCTTCGCAAAGACTCCTGCTCCTCCGAAATTAAGGCTATGAATTGTTCTCGCTTCATCAGTGCGATTATTGCTGTTCTTTCAACTGTTTCTCTTCGGCCTCTATCTCAACGCTCAGCTGTTTTTTCGACACCAAGTAGTGGATGAGGAACGCCAAGCCCACGGCCAACATGATTCCGCCGCAGAAGATACCGTTTTCTTTGTTGCCGAAAAAGACCATTCCGCAGAGGTGAGGAATGAGGACCGCAAGTCCCATCAACGTCATGAAACCGCCGGTGAGGACGTTGTCTAACAGTTTCTGTTTGATGGTTTTATGCGATTTGCTTGACACATTCAGCTTCTTCATCACCTCGGCAGGATCGAGGTCGGGGTGTTTCTCCATCATCGCCATCAATATTTCCGTCTGTTTGTCGATTTCGTGGTTCTTGCGTTTGTTGGTCAGCCACACAATCATCAGCGGCAGTACCACGCAACAGCCGATTACCACGATGACTAACATTAATACTTCAAAGATTTCTTCCATGACTATTAATTTTTAAGGTTATATTTTTCCGTTCATTACCGAATCGATTCAACTGTTAAACGGATGAGGTGGGGGAAAGGTGACATGGGGTGCGAAAAAAGTTAGCAGTTAGCAGTTAGTAGTTAGTAGTTAGTAGTTAAGGGGTTACGAGATTGTATAAACAACTTCCAAATAGGGCTGAAGGCCCGACACGTGTCAGCCCAGGGTGAGCGATAGCGAGCCCTGGGGGCGATGGTTAATGGTTAATGTTTAATGTTTAACGGTTAATGGTTAACGGTTAATGTTTAATGTTTAATGGTTAATGGTTAACGGTTAATGGTTAACGGTTAATGGTTAATGTTCAGCGGTTTTATTAAACAGCAGCAGTGGCACGAAAATCGTAAACAGCATCCGGCCGGTTTGCGCGTCAAGGGTGTCTTCCGCCAGCATGGAGAGGAACAGCATCAGCATGAGTGCAAAATAGACGAACGTGATGCGTTTTGACATGCTCACAAATGGGAAAAACAGTAGCAAGCAGAAGTATAGTAGAGGAATGATGCCGGCGGTGAGCCAATAAGTGAGGAACTGATTGTGACAGGTACGGAGTTTTTCTTTTACAATAAGAGGCGAATGTTGTTTGGTTAATTGCTGATCTAAGGCGGCGCGTTGCTGCCCGATGCCGACTCCTAAAAACCAGTGATCTTGTATGATGTTCCATGAAGCATGCCACAATTCCAAGCGCTCAAGCAAAGAAGATTCGTTCACAATGCCGTGTTTCTTGTATAGGGAAATGCCGAAAAAGGTCTCGTAGAGCGCTCGGCGAATGTTCCCCTGTACGTAGTAAACATTTGCGGTTTTGTTCTCAATATTGTGAATGTCCTCCTCGCTAAGCTGCATCACAGCGGCGGAGTCCTTACGCGAACCTGTCGAATTGAGGTAGCGAATAAGCGTCGCGGAAATTAGTTCGTCGTAAACCGAGTCGGAACGCATGTTCCAAGCGGTCTGTAACTCACTTTTGCATACATAATGATCAATGTAGTGACCGTTTTCTATGATGGAATTGTCATCGAAGGTATAAGGATGGCCAGAGGCGGTCAACGCCGTGCGATCAGGCTCAGCATCTTTCACATGGAAATAATCGTACGAAATGTATGCTATGTATGAGGCGGATGCTATAAAGAATAGTCCAACTAATCCTCCGGCTGTCCATTTTAATTTTGTATTGTTTTGATTGACAATAAGATAGACGATATAGCATAAGGTAATGGCAATCAAGATGAAAATACCGGAAAGAGTTTGAGAGTAAAAGAGATAGAGAAGTAGTAAAATGCTGATTATGGGATAGATATGCTTATAAGGAATGAATCTGACGGAAGGATGAATCCAATAATGGATGCAGAAAACGATAGACAGCACAACACAGAGGCCGAAACGGATGTGGTCGATGAAACGCGACATTTCGCGAAAATTACCGATTTCATGCGTTTTCGCATAGATGAAATTCAAGAGGCATCCTGCTAAAGTGGCCAAAATGAATGAGCTGAAGATTAGTTGTAACTGTTTGTCTTTTAGTTGTTTGGAAGTAAGAATGATAAGTGGGGCTAGTAGGAACGGGAGTTTGCTAAGCATCTCTTTGCCCGCCGCTCCCCAGTCGGTGACGTTTACCAATCCGATGGCATAAATCAGATAGAAAAGAGAGAACCATATCCCTTCGCGGTTTTGTGAAGCCAAACGTCGCTTTTCTTCCCAGTTCCATTCGAATAGCCAATTGAGAAACAGCAGGAAACAGGCCAGCCCCATCAAGAAATGCGACAAAGGCATAGCCACTGCCACCGCAATGAGGCCGAGCAAATAGAACGTTTTGTGAAAGGATTGTCGTCGGTTCATGCGCTAGGTTCTCGGCGACAAAATGGATTGGTAACGATTTTTGTTGAGTAGCACACTTTTTGCCGCGTCAATGTAGGCATCGTGGTGAAGGCTGTTGATGAGCTTGCCGGTGCTATAGTAGTAGCGCGAAACAATTTCCTGGGTCAAAGCGCGACTGATTTCCGCTTTGTGGGTGGTCAAATCTTCTGTCTTGAGGTTCTCCAACTGCGTTTTCAACTGATTATAAGCCGTTTGTATGTTTGAAAATGATTTTTCATTTTCGGCTTTTTCTTTCAATTCAGCAAGTGTTTCTTCCAAAGAAGAGGCGTAATCATATTGTTTTTCTTTCAAATACTTCAAAAATTCATTATAAATGGCATCATCCACGGTGAACTTTTCGGCTTCGGCAATGGTTTCGTGTTTTGCGCGGTAGTCGTTGGCAAAGTCGAAGATAGCACGAGCTTCGATGAGGGAGGATAAGATGTCGGGCACCATTTCGTCGGAAACGGGTACGTCGGGTTCCACACCGCCTTTGTCATAGACGATTCTACCATTCTTGGTTTTATACGCCACCGCCAGAGAATCAGGGATTTTGTATCCGCCTTTGGTCGTGTCGCGGTCGAAATATTCGATGTTTTGCACGCAGCGGCCGCTGGGAATGTAGTATTTGGATACGGTGATTTTCATGCTGGTGTTGTAATCCATCGGGAACACTTTCTGTACCAGACCTTTACCGAAGGATTTTTTTCCAACGATGACAGCACGGTCAAGGTCCTGTAAGGTGCCGGAGACGATCTCAGAAGCGGAGGCACTGTGTTCATTCACCAGTACTACAATAGGGATGTTGGCATCTACCGCTGGGTTGTGCGTCTTGTAAATGCGGTTCATCTCTTCAATCTTTCCTTTTGTTTCCACAACTGCAATGTCTTGGCCTACAAAGAGATCGATGATGTTGACGGCCTCGCCGAGCAGACCTCCGCCGTTGTCGCGCAAATCAATGATGAGATATTCTATGCCTTCTTCCTTGAGCTTGTCGAATGAATCGTGAATCTCCTTTCCCGCATTTTCCAGGAATTGGTTGAGCTTGATGTAGCCCACCTTGTCGCCAAGAACGCCAGAATACGGAATGTTGGGCTGTTTGATTTTTTCGCGTTTAACTTTGAAACTCAGGTTTTTGTTGTCAGTGGGGCGGTAGATATCGATGTCGTACGTGGAGCCGGGTTGGCCGCGCATGGCGATTTTCATTCCTTCCACTGTACTGTTGGAGGCACTCTGTGTGTTCACTTTTAGAATCTGGTCTCCCACACGCAGGCCCGCTTTTGCGGAGGGGCTGTCTTCCATGATATCGGTGATAACCATCTTACCGTCAATATTTTGGATGGAAACATCCACGTCGCTGTGGTCGCCCGTCATCAACATACGATAGTCTTCGATATCCGCTTCAGGATAATAGACGGTGTAGGGGTCCAAGCTTTTGAGCATGGCCTTGATGGCGGTTTGGGTGAGTTCGCCAGGTGAAATTTCGTCGGCGTATTTATCGTTCAGCTCATTGAGGATGCTGATGAAAATATCCACATTTTTGACGATCTCGAAATCGTTTTGGGCGGAAATGCGTGGAGAAAGCCCAAGAAAAATGATGGCGAGAATGAATATTGCTGTTTTTTTCATGTTTTAACGTTTGATTTGTTGTCGGCCGATCTTCTTGCCGAAATTGAAGGATAGATAGCCGGTAAGGTAGAAAGGTTTAGCTTTGTTGAAGGCCATTTGTTGGATAAAAGGGAATACCATTTGGATTTGCGCACCGATTTCAAGAGAGCGCAGCTTATAGTCGCTCTTTGCGAAGTCGAAGCTAAGTCCGGTTTTGGCGTAGAAACCTGGTCGGGCAGTGGTTTCTGATATGCCGGTGAACATGCCTGCGCCTCCGAGAATGTTGTTGAGATTATGGATTTCTGGGTTATAGCGCACAATCTCGGAGAAACCGGTGTTGTAGTTCAGAACCTCTACGTAATTGGGAATGGCGATGCACAATGCCGGACCTGCTGACAAATGGTAGTTGATTTGCACGCCACCCCAATAGGGTTTCTGGTGTAGAGTGCGTTGGTAACCGTAACCGCCTTGCAGAAAGTATGTTGTGTACAACTGACCATAGCGAATCGGTCGCACGTTGGCATAGAAGGAATTGATGGAACGCACCGACTTGGGGTGCTGGTTGTACATCAACTGAATCTCCCAGAAATGTTTGTTGTAAAGGTCGGGGGTGCGACCGTGTTGGTAGCCAATGCCGAAGCCAGCGGTGTGCACAAAAATCTGGAAATCCCACTCCTTCTCGGTTACATCGTGGTAATATTCCCCGACTTCTTGGGCAAAAGACACACAAAAAGCACCTGCCAGCAATATAGCCAGTAGCACTTTTTTGGTGAATATCCGCATGGTCCCCACTTCCCGCATGTATGCGTGGTTTAGTCGATGTTGTTGGGGGTTTCAGACGGCATGTTGTAAGAATAATGGCCGTAAGCAGCGCAACGCTTCTGGGTGTCGCAAGCAGAAAAAACCATTACTGAACCTAAAAACAGAATTCCTAAAACAATAATCTTTTTCATTTTTTTACGTTTTTAATCAAACGGCAAAAATACGGAATTTATTGAAAGAGTTGAAAACTTTTTTTGCGAAAACGAAAAAGGGGGATGCAATCAAAAAATACTATTTTTGCAGCGGCATAGGAAGCGCGTCGTCCCTGTTGTGTAAAACATCGCCAAAGATGACGACGAAACTTGCAGCAAACGAAATAGTTAAAGTTGTTTATAAGCTTAAAAATATGGAAAAACTAAACGTAACCACGTGGGATTCTTTCGCTATCGGGGCGAAACAGTTTTTGAATGATGTTGTGTTCCAGTATGTGCCGAAGTTGATTATGGCTGCCATTGTGCTCTTTGTGGGCTGGAAGCTCATCAAATTGCTGGATAAAATCATGCAAAGGGCTTACGAGCGCCACAAGGTTGATCCGTCTTTGCAGCAATTCTTGCACTCGCTGATAGACATCATCTTAAAGGTGTTGTTGGTGCTCACGGCGATGGGCATCATGGGTATCCAAATGACCTCGTTCATCGCTATTCTGGGCGCGGCGGGTGTCGCCATTGGTATGGGTTTGCAGGGTACGTTACAGAACTTTGCCGGCGGGGTTATCATCCTGTTGCTCAAACCGTTCAGGGTTGGAGATTACATCGAGCAGGGTTCGTATGCTGGCATTGTGGATAGCATCCAGATTTTCAACACCACCTTGCGCACGTATGATGCCCGAAAGATTATTGTGCCGAATACGGAGTTGGCTACCAAGTCGTTGGTGAACCATTTCAACCTGCCGCAACGGCGCGTGGCCATTGATGTGGGGCTGGCGTACGGCATGTCGGTAGAGAAGGCCAAAGAAGTGATGCTGCGGGTGGCGGCGGAGAACCCATTGGTGCTCAGCGAACCGAAAGCCCCACTCGCCACGTTGGAGAAATTCGGCGACAGCGCACTCAACATGCGTCTTTATGCATGGACGCTCCCTGAGAACTATTGGAACGCCATCTTTACACTCAACGAGGGTATTTACAACGCCTTCCGCGCCGAAGGTCTGGAGATACCGTTCAATCAGGTAGATGTGCATATCCGCGACAACGCCTCGTAGTGGAATCGCGATTCTCCCCGTCTCTAAACGGGAGATATCCTTTTCTGTGCGTATTGGTATTTTATGTACCTTTGCCGTCCAAAATTCTGAACGATGAATACGACAAGACAACAGAAAATCGCAGCGATGCTGCAACGTGAATTGGCCAATATCTTCCTGCAGGACAGCCGGAATCTTTATAAGTGCATGATTACGGTGACGAACGTGACCATTACCTCCGATTTGTCCATTGCAAGGGCTTATCTGAGTATCTATAATACGCAAGATAAGGAAGTGATAATCAATATGATAAAAGAGAATACGAAGGATATTCGCTACCGCCTCGGACAAAAAATCCGCAATCAGATGCGCGTGGTGCCGACGTTGGAGTTCTTCTTGGATGATACTCTCGATTATTTGGAACATATTGACGAACTTTTGAAGAAATAGTGGCTCAAAAAGCGCATAAAACGGCTGTTTTTCTGGCGTGGCGTTACCTTTTTTCCAAAAAAGAGCATAATATCATCAACGTCATCTCCGGAATCTCCATGATTGGAATCATGGTGAGCACGGCTGCATTTGTGGTCGTGCTTTCCGTATTCAACGGCATGTCCGACATCATCGGCAGCTGGTTCAATGCACTACATGCTGATTTTGAGGTGACCCTGCATGAGGGAAAGTCTTTCCCAATCGACAGTTTCCCAATCGACCAATTGCGGAATCTTCCTGAGGTGAAAGCGGTCAATGAGATTGTAGGTGACTTGTCCTTAGCTAATTACGAAGACCGGCAAGAACTGCTCTACATCAAAGGTGTTCCTGATAACTACCTCCGTGATAATCACTTTGAGAGTATGCTGATTGATGGCGACACCGCTTTGTGGAAGATGCGGCAGCCGTGTGCCATTATGGGCTCTGGCGTGGCAGGCCGACTGCAAGTCAACCTGCTCAGCTATGATTTGCTCAAGCTCTATTACCCCAAACGAACTAAGAAAAACTTCGCGAATGCTGCGGATGCCTTTAATACTCACTATCTTATGCCAAATGGCGTGATCAGCACCAATACCAATTATGACGATAACTATATCTTCTGTCCCATCGCTTTTGTGCGCGAACTGATGCATTATGAGGACGAAGTGACTTCTGTGGAAATCCAGCTCAACGAGGGGGTGAATGCAACAAAACTAAGATCCAAAATCGAAAATATTTTGGGTGAAAAGTACTGTGTTAGAGATAAATACGAGCAAGAAGAATCGCTCTATCGAACGATGAAATCGGAAAAATTCGTCATCTACTTGATTCTCGCTTTCATTCTTATTTTGGCGGCGTTCAATATCATTGGCGCATTAGGTATGCTGATTTTGGAGAAGAAGACCGATACGGCTGTCTTGTTTAGTATGGGAGCTTCTAAGTCGTTGATACAACGTGTGTTCGTGTATGAAGGACTGATGGTTTCCGCTTTGGGCGGAGTGGCCGGCACCATTCTGGGTGCGCTGATATGCCTGCTCCAGCAGACGTTCCACATTGTGAAATTGGGTGGCGGCGGTGCCCACTACATCATCCCCTATTATCCTGTGCAAATGCGTTTCAGCGATTTGTTGATAGTGTTGGCTACTATATTGATAATCAGTTTTATAACGTCATTGATCCCCGCTTATAACTTGAAAAAGTCGAACTTGTATAGAAATACAGCATTATGAAAAAATATATCTTGTTAATATTCTCTGCTTTAGGCTTTTTATCGGCCTTTGCGCAGGTTGCCGTGGGCGATTTCCGTTCGCATATCTCCATGCATGGATTTATTTCCGTTGCTGTGGATGAAAATACACTGTATGCTGCCTCAGCGAATGGTGTGATGCTTCTCGACAAAGTCTCTGCTTATGAGGGAAATCCGGACATCTCTGTATGGTCGAAAGTGGAAGGCCTTTCAGATATTGATATTGTCAGAATTTATCATGAAGATAAATATAATTCGTTGATAATTTGTTACTTAAATGGTAATATTGACCTTATACGAAATGATAAATTAGTCAATATCCGCGATGTGATGGACAAGTCTATCAGCGCCTCCAAGCAGATTCAGAATTGTCGTTTTTACGATGGGAAAGCCTTTATGGTGTATCCTTTTGGCGTGGTGGTCTTGGATTTAGAGCAGATGATTATTCTGGATACATGGTTTACCAAGCGTGCACACGAGCAGCTGAATGCCACGGATATCGCTAAAAACAGTCAGCGGTATTATATTTCCACTACGGAAGGCATATTCAGCATGTTGCTTTCTTCTTCGATGCTTTCCGATTTCGGACAGTGGGACGAAGAGGACACGACGAATGTTTCGCATTTGGCGGTTGCGAATGATAAAGTATTTGCTATCAGAAAAGCTTCCGAAGGCAATGTAGGTGATCAGTTGATGAAGAAGACTTCGGAAGGATGGCAGGAGACAGAACACAGTTATCAAAAGGTGCAGGCTATGAACGCACAGGATGACAAGCTGTTGATTGCTAATTGGGATGGAGTGGAACTGCTGGACGACAATATCAATCGCCTCTTTTTGGCCGTTTGGTATGAGGGCTCTCCTTATCCTGACGTGCGTGATTGTGTGCTTGATGACAACAATATTTGGGCCGCAGATAATGTGTATGGTTTGGTACAGAATAACATGACCTATTTCTTCCATCGTTTTTTCACGGCATCGGGTCCTTTCATGGATTATGTCGAAAAAGCGACGTCGAAGGATGGTATAGTGGCTGCGGTGCACGGCTCTCGCAGGGGCTCGACGGCTTACGCTCCAGGCTATCACTATCCGGCTATCAGCTGGTTTCAAAATCAGGAATGGCAATTCAATAGTTCTGATTTCCTGAATGTTGACCCCTATCATACGACTACGGATTTTACGGATATAGCCATTAATCCGAAAGACGAGACGGAATGGTGTGTCGCCTCGTGGACTAACGGTATCGTCAAATGCAAAAACCATAAGCCAGTGGCCTATTTCAACGGGACAAATTCTGCATTGGATTCGACAAGCAATGGAAATACAGCGGTTTCATCTGTAAAATATGATTCCAAAGGCAATTTGTGGATGACCAACAGTTATTGTCCTAAGATGTTGAAAATGATGGAACCGAACGGTACATGGCATTCCTATAACATTACGGCGAATGCGGGTGTGAATGACATAGATGAGGTTGTTGCGGAGAATTTGCTGATTGATTCTCGCGGATACAAATGGGTGAATTTCCCGCGTGCTGGCATCACTTACCATCTTATCGCTTTCTCGGAGAATGGCACTTACGACAATACCGGGGATGACCGATTGGCCCGTATTGACATGAACGCAGCGGCTGAGGTCAATTCCACTACGGTTTATTGCATGGCCGAGGATTTGGATGGCGAAATTTGGATTGGCACCGACAAGGGGGTGAAGGTCATTTACTATCCTGGAAAGATTTTCAATGGTGGGGTTTATCCTCGCAACATTCTGTTGGAACAGGATGGATATGTTTCTGTATTGTTTGAATATGAGGAAGTTACGGCTATTGCGGTAGATGGTGCCAACCGTAAATGGATAGGTACTGGCAAAGCTGGTGTTTTCCTGATGAGCGAGAATGGGCAAGAACAGTTGCTCCATTTTACTGCTGAAGATAACCCGTTGTTTTCCAACCAGATAGTGGATATTAATATCGATCAATTGACGGGTGAAGTGTTTTTTGCTACCGCCAAGGGGTTGGTGAGTTATCGTGGAACTGCTACGGCGGGGTTTGAAACCTACGAGGATTTGCCAGTCTTTCCGAATCCTGTACCTCATGGATATGCAGGAGTTGTGTCTGTCAATGGTTTGAAAGCCAATTCGTTATGCAAGATTACGGACAGCTCTGGAAAATTGGTTTGGCAGGGTTATAGCAACGGTGGACAGTTGGTTTGGGATGGGAAAGACCACTATGGCAACCGTCCTGCCACAGGGGTTTATTATGTGATGGCTTCCGATGAGAACGGGAAGGAAAAAATTGTCACGAAGTTTGTGTTTATCAATTAGTTAAATGGCAATATGATTGTTTCGACGCCAGGTATTGTGATGCATGCTACCAAGTATGGCGACACCTCGCTGATTGTGAAAATATTTACGCAACAGCAAGGGAATCAGTCGTTTATCATTAAGAACGCCTTTCGTAAGAACAATCGTTTTGCGGCTTCCTATTTTACGCCGCTGGCCATGATGGATATCTCATATGATGACCATAGCAAAAGTTCACTGAAATATTTGAAAGATATTGCGCCGCACCGTTCCTCTAATCCCCTTTATTACGACCCGGCGAAAAGTTCTATCTTGTTGTTTTATAATGAGATATTGTATAAACTGCTGATGGATTCAGGTGAGGATGAGGTGCTGTTTGATTTTTTGCAGGAAGAGATTGGGAAGGTGCATAGTGCTACGGAGAATTTGGCAGAACTGCCTTTGCGCTTCCTGTTGCGTCTCAGTATGGTGATGGGTTATTTTCCAGAAGACAATTATTCTCCCGAAAATGCCTATTTTTCGTTGCAAGAGTGCCGTTTCCAGCATTTTTTTGTAGAAGATGCCGGCTTTTTGACTGCTTCGGAGAGCCGTTATCTGCATCAGTTGTTGAGTCAGCACGCGCCGGTGACCGCTTCGCGGGGCCTGCGCGTGGCGTTGCTCAAACAGTTGGTCTCCTATTTTCAAATGCACAACGAACAGATTCACAAGATTGATTCTTTGGAGATACTGTCGGCAGTACTTCACTAGATTCTGAGATGTTCAAATATTATGTACTTTTGCGGCTGTTATGGTAGAGAGAACAGAGTTTTTACGTCAACGCAGTCGTGCAGTTCTGAAGCAATTCTGGGGCTATGATGCGTTTCGACCACTGCAGGAGGACATTATCCTGTCGGTGTTGGAGAATCGCGACACGTTGGCGTTGCTGCCCACGGGCGGTGGCAAGTCCATCTGTTTTCAGGTGCCCGCGCTCGTCAAAGGCGGACTTTGCATTGTGATTTCGCCGCTCATTGCGCTGATGAAGGATCAGGTAGAGCACCTTCGCGCACGAGGCATCAAGGCGGGTGCGATCTACTCGGGGATGCGCGTGAGCGAAATCCAATCGATGGTGGATAATGTGCTGTTTGACCCCGAATACCGTTTTCTTTACGTATCTCCAGAACGCCTTCAAACGGAGAGCTTTAAGGCCAATTTCCAGCGAATGCCAGTCTCCATGATTGCGGTGGATGAGGCGCATTGCATCTCCCAATGGGGTTACGATTTCCGTCCGCCCTATCTTGAAATCGCACAGATTCGTAAGGTTTTCCCTCAAGTGCCGGTGCTTGCTCTTACGGCCACCGCCACGCCGGAGGTGGTGAAGGATATCCAGTTTCGTCTGGCATTCAATGCCGAGAATGTTTTCCAGAAAAGTTTCAAGCGTTCGAATCTTACCTATTTTGTTGTGAATGAAGAGGATAAGAACAGTAGAATGTTGCGCATTATGAACCGTTATCCTGGTTCGGGTATCGTGTATGTGCGTAATCGCAAGAAAACGGCGGAAACAGCAGATTTCTTGCGCAATAATGGCATTTCTGCAGACTATTACCATGCAGGTTTGGAGCCTCGCGAACGCGACCGCAAGCAGCAAAGCTGGATGAAGGGGACAACTCGCGTGATGGTCTCCACTAACGCTTTTGGCATGGGCATTGACAAGCCGGACGTGCGTTTTGTGGTACACATTGACCTTCCCGACACGTTAGAAGCGTACTTCCAGGAGGCGGGCCGCGCGGGGCGCGACGAGCAACCTGCCGTGGCTATCTTGTTGTACGACAACTACGATGTGGCGCAACTCAAACGCAATTTCACCTTCACATTCCCTACGTTGGATCGCGTGCGTGAGGTCTATCGGGAGCTCTGCCAATTCTTTCACATTGAGATCGGCACTGGACAGAACAAGGTCTTCCCGTTTTCGATGGAAGAACACGCGCGAAGCGTAAACATGAATGCTGCTCAGTACTTTAACGCCTTGAAACTGCTCAACAACATCGGGGTGATTCTTGTGTCGGAGCATTTGCGCGAGAAATCTCAACTGCAGTTTCGTCTCAATGGCGATCAGTTGCTGAAATATCAAAAAGAAAAGCCTGAATACGAGCCGATTATCACCTTGATATTGCGTTCATATACGGGTGTTTTTGCGCAGTTTACCGATATAGACGAAAAGGTGATTGCTATGCGCTTGGAAACTACGGAACAGTCTGTTATAGAGCAACTTAAGCAACTTCGTTCCGAAAAAATTCTTTCCTATCAACCTCAAAGTCATATCCCGCTGCTCGTTTTCTTAAAAGACAGAATTGACGAAAAGTACCTCTACTTCGACAAAAAAATCTACGATTTTCGCAAAGAAAAGGCAGAAGAACGGCTCGCCGCGGTGGAAAATTACGTCAAAACGGATAATGTCTGCCGAAGTCAGTTGCTATTACAATATTTTGGAGAATGGACCAGCACTCCTTGCGGCGAATGCGATGTCTGCCGCAAACGTCAGATCCATAGCGTACGAAACAAGGATTTTGAACTGATTTCCAAAGAGATAAAAGCATTACAGCAACAGGGAAAGACAGGAAAAGAGATACTGTCTGAACTATCAAAAAAACATGAAGAACCGCAGATTGTGGAAGTGATGAGGTGGATGATGGATGGGGGATTTAAGAATAGTGAATGGTGAATAGTGAATGGTGAATATTATGGGAACTCATCGTTTCCGTTATCGGCGCAGTGGTCTTGCTCTTTATTATATCTCTGTTTAAGAAAAAATAAGCGTTTAAGATTTGCCACGTATAATAAAGGCTTAGAAGTTTTTTTCTAAGCCTTTTTTTCTGCAACTATTTTTTTTTCTATCAACAGGCAATTCAATGAAGAAAATATATTCATCATTTATCATTCTTAATTCTTAATTCATCATTCATCATTACTATCACGGCATTCGATACCGCTCGTTCTCCGGCGTGGTCGAAGTGACCGTTGTCGGAGGGGTAGTTGAGAACTCCTTGTAATTCATTGCTTTTCAAAAACATAGTGGTGGATCCTCCGCCGTCGAGGTTGAGGGCATCGCGGCAGCCGAGCCATCGCAAAATCTGCTGAAGTTCGGTCAGGGAGAGGCCTTCTGCTTCCTTGAATCGTCCGTCAGCCACGAGAAGCAGGATGGTGCCGTCTTCGCGAATACCCACGGCTGTGCGGTTGTGACGTTGCGTCACGAACGTACGGTCATCGCGCATGTGTTGTAACGTATCGTGGTAAATCAGCAGAGGGCCGGCTGTCATGATGTCAGGGTAGGGGAGCGCGTCCTCCCAACGGCGGGAAGAGTCTGTTTTGAGAATCAAAACGCTATCTTTTTCCATGCAAAGCGTGCCGTATTGGTAATATTTTCGGTTTACCGTGTCTTTTCCGGGTGTGTTTTCGCCAATATTAACGCCATTTATGCGCAAATAGCATATTGGAAAATGCTTGTCCATATCGAAAAAGGAACCGTTTACAGCTGCCACAGCACCATGCTTTTGCGCCATTTCTGAGGTTTTTGTGCGTTTCTTCTCATGCGCAAATTGAAGATTATATACTTGTTGGTCAGATATTTCCAATACGAATAACATTTGATTGGACGAAAAAAGCTGATGATTGTCAAAATGGCAGCGGTGCAGGATAAGGCCGTCGAGAGTGTCGCGTTGCCACGGGCCATTTACAAACGAAATGGAGTCGTTTTGCGCAAAAAGGAGTGAAAAACAACCAATATGGAGAAAAATCAAGACAATTCTAGCGAAAAACTGTCTCTCACTTCTGAGAGAGGTTATACGAGGACCCTTTTTTTCTATTTTTCTAAAACAAAACATCATAACATTACTTAACTTATCGCGGCAAAAATACGGTTTTTTCAAACAATTTTTGTATTTTTGCCGATTTTAGTAAAGTCAGATTATTATGCTTGACAAAATAAAAAGATACTTTCTTCATAAGCGCATCAATGCGAAAAGGCCTGACAAAATAAGGGAAGTTTGCGCGTTGGAGCGTGCCAACACCATCGGTGTGCTTTGCGAAATCACCGATGAGGATTCCTATAAGGCCATCTTCAAAATCTTCTCCCAACTGCAACAAAACAATAAGATTGTGCATCTTATTGGCTATATTGACGAAAAATTTGTGCCTTTTTACTGTCTCCAACAGCTTTCCGCTGATTATTTTTGCAAAAAACAGCTCACTTGGTGCGGCGAGCCTAATATGATTCAGGTCTCGGACTTCATCAATCGCGATTTTGATGTCCTTTTGGATTTCAACTATCGCTATCACGCACCTATTGAGACCATTTTAGTCACTTCACACGCACATTTCATTATTGGCAGTTGCGCCGATTACCAAGAACTTTACGATCTTACGATACAGACCCCCAGTGGCAATTACAGCCAATTTTTAGCATCCACTTTCAACTACACCCAAAAACTTGCAGGAAAATGAGAACGAATATCCAACAGTCATTCAAAGGTTTGGGCGTTGCGCTGATCACGCCCTTCAAAGAAGATGGACAAATCGACTTTCCGCGATTGGAACAGCTGGTCAACAAGGTGATCGGCGAAGGGGTAGATTACCTGCTCGCCATGGGTACTACCAGCGAATATCCTACACTTGCGCCGCCCGAAAAAGATGATGTATTACGCTGTATATTAGACACTAACGCCAACCGTCTGCCCGTGATGGTCGGACTGGGCGGGCCCAATACGCAGTTCATGATTCGCAAGCTGGAGCATCTGGCCGAGTTTGATGTGGATGCCATCCTGACGGTTACCCCTTACTACAACAAACCGTCGCAAGCGGGATTAATTGCTCACTACAAGGCGTTTACCTCTGCTACGGATATGCCCGTGTTCCTCTACAATGTGCCGGGTCGCACCTCCTGTAACTTGGAGGCGGCCACCACACTGCGCATCATCGAGGAGTGTCCGAATGTGGTGGGCATCAAGGAGGCTTCCGGCATGATGAAGCAGATTCTGCAGCTGCTTGCCAAACGTCCCGATGGATTCTTGGTGATTTCCGGTGACGACCTGCTTACGCTGCCGCTCATGGCCGCCGGTGCCGACGGACTTATCTCCGTGATGGCCAATGCGTTCCCCGCAAAAGTGGCCGACATGGTGCACCATATCATGGATCAGGAATTGGACGAGGCGCGCAAAATCCACCAGCAGTTGGTGCCGCTCACTGTCGATTGCTTCAAAGAGGGCAGTCCCGCCGGCGTGAAAGCCATCATGTCTGCCATGGGATTGATTGACAATGCATTACGATTGCCGTTAGTACCCGTGTCGGAGAAACTGCAAGAAGAGATTGAGAAATTGGTAGCGCAGTAGGAATGTAGTACACTATGTCTCTATCAGAACCGCTGTGTCATGTTGTTTTTCGAAAAATACGGTAATGCATTTTTTAGGATAGCTGCTTTCATCCAGGCGCTGGTTTTCGCTTATGTACCGTTTCTTTTCATTAAAGAAAAATTGTCGGACCCTTCATGGTCGCCCGGCTTCTTTGCTTATTTCGTTATAGCTTTGATGATTGGTGGTTCGCTGTACATGCTCTATTTCACCCTGTTTTTCAATCGGATAAAACGCAAATGGGAATTACAAGACCGGATGCTCAAACAGAAACAACTCAAAGAGTTGGCTGCCATTCAAGAGGAGCGGTTTCGCAACCCCATAGACACCACCACCGTTATCCTGTTAGATAACGTAACCGATTACGGGCAGCTGGAGAAACTGATTTTGGACAGTATGACAGGTTACGAGAGTACTCTTGAAAATGTGCCGTTACTTTGGAAACGTGGTGAAGGCAGATATGCCATCACGTTCCCGTGCGGTGTGTCACGACAGGTACTTTGCGATCTGGCGGACGATATATGGTGTTTTTGCTCCTGTACTGTTCAGGCGTGGTGCCAACCGGAACTGTTCAAAAAGCACATTGGAGAATGGCTGTACCTCTGTTTCGGGGCGGAAGATTTGTTAGTCGCCATCACTGAAGACGAAACGCAATGGAACATCAATCCCGAAGACACCATGCTATACCGTTCCAAAAGGCATGACAAATATTTCCAGCCTCGCCCGGAAATCGATTGGACGAGATTGGGGAAGATGATGATTTAGCGGTGTGTCAGCATTAATGGGTCACCACCACCTTCGCCACCGCGCCGCTCTGTTCGTACACAAAGTAAACGCCGCTGGGGTGGCATGACAGGTCGATTTGCACAGTTTGCAGAGATGAAGTACACATTGTCTTTACAACATTCACCAATTTTCCGTACATATCATACACTCGAATATCGATAGTAGGGGAGTCGCATTCAAATAATTGGACATTGAAGATGTCGGTGGTTGGATTCGGATAAACCACGATATGTGCTCTCTCACGAGTAGGAGTTCTTGACGGGGCATTGTGTCCCGTGAAAAATTCGTAAATAACATCTTCATATCCAACATCATACAGGTCAGCATTGTGATACCATTTGTGTGTGCCGCCCACCACCTTCAAATGCTGCAAATCAGTGTCGCAAGGGTAGGTGTAGCGGATGAAACGCAGTCCGTCGATCTTGAGGTTGGGTAGTGTGTCAATGGCAGGTTCGCTGTTGCAACCGTTAGTGTTTTGCCAATAATCCAGGATGGCATCGACCCCGAGACCGAGCGTTGAGCCGTAAGAAACCCCGTTATAGCCAACAATGTTGTCGTTAGTGCCATGGATGTGGAGAATACGGACGGGTGTAATAGGTGTTTTAGTGGCATCTACTGTGGAAATCAATCCGCTGACGGGTGCACAGGCCGTGATGCGGTCGCCATGCTCAATAGCCATGCGATAGGTCATGAAGCCGCCCATGGAGAAGCCTGTGAAGAATACGCTGTCGGGGTCGAGTTGATGCTCCGCCGTCAGCGAATCGAGAAGTGCCAGCAGGAAGCCGGCATCGTCGATCGAGCTGCTCAGCAGTCCCGCATTCCACATAGTGCCGAAAATGCCTTGGGTGAGGGCTTGTGGTACCACAATTGCCCAACTGAAATCCTCGGCCAACTGTCCGAAGTTAAACTCCTCGTCACATCCAGTGATAATGTCACCCAGACCGTGCAAGAAAAACAAAATGGGCATCGATCCGTCATGATTAGTCGGTGTATAAAAAAGATATTCACGTTGCTTGCCCTGCCAGGTGAAATGCTGAATTTGAGCACAGGAGCTATAGACAAAGGCTAAAAGCAATAGGATAATATTAGACACACGCTTTTTCATAACGGATTCACTATGGAGTTTATATCAATGAATGATTAACGAAGAATACGGAAAAATGCTGTTTTTGGTTACAAAAAAATATATCTCAATACAAAAAGAATCGCAAGAACCCATAACACAATGTTTGTTTTCTTCGCTTTGCCTGTGCATGCATTGATGATCACATAGGAGATGGTGCCTATCATGATGCCGTGGGAGATGCTATAAGTTAGGGGCATCAGTACGGAAGTGAGGAACGCGGGGATGGCTTCGCGATAGTCGTTCCAGTCGATTTTGGCGATGGGCGACATCATGATCACGCCGACGATGACCAGCACGGCGCCGGTGGCGGCCGCCGGGATGGCAAGGAAAATGGGGCTCAAGAACAGTGCGAAGACAAACCCGATGGCCACCACAAAGGCTGTCAGTCCTGTGCGCCCGCCTTCGGCCACGCCGGAAGCGCTTTCAACGTAAGTGGTCGTGGTGCAAGAACCTAAACACGCGCCAACCGTAGTGGCGATGGCATCGGTCATGAGAATGCGGTTGAGACCGTCCACACGCCCCTCTTTGTCGATCATATTGGCTTTCACCGAAACGCCAATGACGGTGCCGAGGGTGTCGAACAAATCGAGGAAAAGGAAGGTGAGTACCACGACGATCATGTCCCAAGTGAAGATGTTCGACCATTCGAACTGACAGAAAATGGGGGCTATGGAAGCGGGCATCGACACAGCGTGGTCGATATGGGTTGTCCCGAAAAAGATGCCGATAACGGTAGTGGCCAGCATACCGAACAGGATACCGCCTTTCACCTTCATGACCACGAGAATAGAGGTGATAGCCATTCCGATGATGAAGAGGAGGACGGGACCGTTTTTGGCGTCACTGAGGGCGACGAGCGTTGCGGGGTCGTCGATGATGATGCCGGCATTGTGCAGACCGATGAACGCGATGAAGAGTCCGATGCCTGCCCCGATGGCGTATTTCAGTGAGGCAGGAATGGCATCCACAATAGCTTGCCGGATGTTAGTGATGGTGAGAATGATGAAAAGGATGCCTTCCAGTAGGATGCCAGTAAGGGCGAACTGCCACGAGTAGCCCATGGAGAGGCAGACTGTGAAGACGAAGAAGGCGTTCAGTCCCATGCCGGGGGCGAGGGCGAAAGGTTTCTTGGCGTAAATCGCCATAATCAAGGTGCCAATGATGGCCGCCAGCGCGGTGGTGGTGAACACCGATGCGGTAGGCATCCCTTGCTCGTCCAGAGCGCTGAAAACACTAGGGTTGACAGCCAGAATGTAGGCCATCGTCAGGAAAGTGGTGATGCCCGCCACAATTTCCGTCTTGATACTATGTTTTTTGGGGTCAAACCCAAAGAGTCTTTGTAACATACCGAGGAAATTAATGACGGTGCAAAAGTAAAAAATATATTAGTACGCTGGCGAGTGTAATTCGCCGGTTGGGTGTGAAAATGGTGCAAGTACCGTCTCTACACTGTCTTGTCCGTCACCTCCTCGGCGTTGAGCACGAAGGCGCGCAACCCCTGCTGCTCGGCGGAGAGGTCGAGCTCGTGGATGTCGTGGAGCAGCGGTGCCACCTTTTCATCTGGCATGAAGGCCAGAATGGCGGAGTTCAGGGTCGGCCAGGCGTGTGTGCCGTAGTGCGGCTCACCGTTGTCGCTGCCACGGCCCTGCACCTCGTTCCAGTAGGTGAATCCGCGGATTTCGTTCTTGTCTAAGATTTCCATTACCTCCTCGTAGAAGGCTTGATATAGGGATATGAAGACTGCTTTCATAATAGTTTAAGGGTTAAAGTTTAAGGGTTAAAGGTTACACCTCGTTGACACCTAATGCTTTGTTGCGTTCGCGGCGGGCGCGACGGCGGGCCGCACCACGAGCGTTCCATTCGGCGAACTTGCTGAAGAGGATTGGGATGAGAATCAAGGTGACCATCGTGGAAAAGGTGAGACCCCAAGCCACGACCATACCCATGGAGTTCCACATCTCGGCGCCTTCGCCCTTATCGACGGCCAACGGGATCATGCCCAAAACCGTGGTCAGGGTGGTCATCAAGATGGGACGCAGACGGGAACGGCCGCCGGCGACAACAGCGTCTTTGATGCTCATGCCGCGCTCGACACACAAACTGGTGTAGTCAATCAGCACGATACCGTTCTTCACCACAATACCGATCAACATCATCACGCCAATCAACGCCATGATACCCAAGGCTGTGCGTGTGACGGCCAAACCGATCAACACACCGGTGAGGGCGAAGAGGATGGAGCCCATGATGACGAACGGATAACTAAACGATTCGAACTGGGCAGCCATCACAACATAGACCAACATAACGATCAGGGCCATCAAGACGAACATGTCGCCGAAAGCGTCCTGCTGGTCTTCCCACGTGCCACCGATCTTATAGTCGAGGGTGGCGGGAACATCCATCTGGTCAAGTTCCTTCTGTGCGGATTCCACCAACTCGCTCAACACGGCACCTTTGGCCACCACGCAGGAGACCTTGACCATACGCTCACGGTCCTTACGGACGATGGTCGGCGGGGTGAAGGTTTCTTCCACCGTGGCCACATCACCCACGCGGATGCCTTTGCCCATGTTGTTGTACATCAGGATGTTCTCAATAGCGTGGATGTCGTTACGGAACTCGGGCGCGTAACGCACACGGATGTTGTACTCGTCACCATCCTCACGGAACTGCGATGCCGTGTAGCCGTTGAAGCGGTTGCGCACGTAACCGGCCGCCGTTGTGGAGTTGAGCCCGTTCTCAGCTAACTTCTGACGGTCGAAGACCACTTCCAATTCGGGCGTATATTCGTCACGGCTGATCACCACCTCGGAGCAGCCCTCCACCTGCCGCATACGCGCGGCGAGGTCGGCGGCGAACTGGTCGGTGGTGTTGAAGTCGTAACAGTAGAGCTCGATATCGACGGTCGATTGTCCGCCCATGTTGCCCTGGCCGGTGCTGACCGTGGAGGAGACGATTTCGATATGCTGCCGCAACAGTTCGCGGATGCCGTCGGAAATCTCCGTGATGAACTTGTCACGCTCGGTTTTCTTCACCAAACGGATGTTGAAGGAGAGCAGGTGTGTGCCGTTCTCCCGCATCAAACTGAAGGTGTTGTCCTCGTCGGGCATACCCACGGAGTAGTTGATGGTCTTGATTTCATTCGGATATTTTTCCCGAATTTCATTCACAATCTGGTCGCCCAACGCCTTGGTGGTCTCCACGCGGGTACCCTGCGGCAGCTTCACGGTGACGCTCAGACGGGCGTTATCCTGTGTCGGGAAGAATTCGGTGGGGATGACCAACAGCAGCGAAAGGCTGGCCAGGAAGATGACGGAGGCAAGACCCACGACCGTTTTCCGGTGGTTGACACACCAACGGAGCAGCTTGGCATAGCCCTCGTCCAAGCGGATGAGGAATCGCTCGATAGGACCATACACTTTGGCGAACCATTTGCTCTTTTTCGGATTTTTCTTCAGCAAAAGGGAGCAGAGCATCGGGGTCAGCGTCATAGCGGCCGCCAAGGAGACGGCAATCACAATGGTGACAATCCAGCCCAACTGTTTGAAGAGCACGCCGGCCATACCGGTAAGGAAGGTCAGCGGCAAGAACACGGCGATAATCACCAAGGTGGAAGCGATAATGGAGAGGGACACCTCACTGGTGGCGAACACGGCCGCCGCCTTGGGCTTCGACCCTCGCTCGATATGCGTGGTGATGTTCTCCAACACCACGATGGAGTCATCGACCACCAGACCAATGGCGATGGAGATAGATGACAGTGAAATGATATTCAGTGTGTTACCTGTAGCCAACAAGTAAATGAATGCCGCAATCAAGGAGACGGGCACCACTATGGCGATGATGATGGTGGCGCGCCATCTTCCCAAGAAGAAGAGGACCACAATGACCACCAACAACAGGATGATGAGGATGGTTTCCTCCAAACTATCAATGGTGTTAGTGATGTTGTCGGAGTTATCCACCAGCACGTTCAACTTCACGTCGGCAGGCAGGGAACGTTGAATGTCTGGCAGTTCCTTTAACACTTTCTTACAGATCTGCACCGTATTGGCACCGGTCTGCTTTTGGATGATGACCATGGCACCGCGTTCACCGTCAGTGTAGGACTCCTGCATACGTTCCTGTAGTGTGTCGCGCACCACCGCCACGTCCTTCAGATAGACATTCTTGTTGTTGTAGCTGCCAACAACCACATCTTCCATCTCGTCCGCATTGTTGAACTCGCCATCCACACGCATGGAGTAGGTCTTGGAACCCACATCCATGACACCGAGGGAGACGTTGCGGTTCTCCGCGCCCAAAATGGAGGCGATGGTCTCGATGGTGAGGTTGTAACTTTCCAGCTTGTAGGGGTCGCAATAGACCTGGATTTCTCGTTGCGGGGCACCGGCGATAGAGACTGCACCCACACCGCTGACACGTGACAACGGGGAGGAAACCTTGTCGTCCAAAATCTTGTACAACGCTTGCGTGCTCTGTCCCGACTGCACCGACAACATCATAATGGGCATGTCGTCGGCACTGAACTTGAACAGGTAGGGCTGGTTGGCGCCGTCGGGCAACGCCGATTTCACCATATCCAACTTGTCGCGCACGTCGTTGGTTTTCTGTTCGATATCCACACCGTACTCAAACTCCAGATAGACAATGGAATAGTTCTCCTTGGAGTTGGAGGTGATGTGTTTGAGGTCGCTCAACGTATTGAGCACGTTCTCAATGGGTTTGGACACGTTGTCCTCGATGTCTTCCGCGCTGGCACCGCCATAGACGGTGAGCACCATGATGGTATTGCTGTCCATGTGGGGGAAGAGATCCACCGGAAGCTTGGACAGGGAGAAGATGCCGATGATGATGACGGCAATGTAAATCAACCCTGTCATGATAGGTCGTTCGACTGATTTCTGGTATAAACTCATATTTCGATTTATCTGTTCTACCGAGCTCTTGCCCCTATCGGGGCTGCTCAATGATTTTTTATTTACCTAACATTGATTATTAATGCTAACCCTGTTTCACCTTAACTCAGTTTCAATAACCAATGACCAATAACCTAGACCATTACTTCTTCTCCACATTGACTTCCAAACCGTCCTTCAGGCGCGCAAGTCCCGTGGTGGCCACCATATCGCCGTCCTGCACGTTGCCGGAGAGCAGTTCGTAGGATTTGTCCAAGTGGCGACCGACCTCCACCTGATAGAAGGAAACCTTACCGTCCTTATAGACATAAACATAGCGGTTGCCGGAGCCTTGCTGACGGAAGATGGCTTCGTCGGGAACCACCACGTGCTTCTCCGTGCCGAAGTTGATGGTCACGCGGGCGTACATGCCAGGGCGCACGCGGCTGTCGGTGTTGGCCAGCTGCACCTCCACGGGGAATGTGTGCGTGGCGCCGTCCATAGTCGGGTAGATCAGGCTGATCCTGCCCTTGAACTCCTCGTCGCCGTAGGCATCCACCTTGATGCTCACGGGTGTGCCGACCTTCACCTTCTTGAACAGGTTCTCGGAAAGGTTGATGTTCATCTTCACAGGGGTGATTTGCTGCACTTGCACCACAGGCAGACCGCCGAAAAGGTCACCGCTGTCGTAGTTTCTTTGGGTGATGACACCGGAAATCGGGCTCACCAACTGCGTGTTTTCCATCAGGTTGTCGTAAGTGGTCTGCGCGACATCGAGTTGGGTCTTCATGGCATCCCAGTCGGACTTGGAGCATCCGCCGACCTTGTAGAGCTCGTCGATGCGCTTGAAGCTGGCTTTAAGGTTGTCAAGCTGCGATTTTGACTGTTTCAGGCTGTTCTCGTTCATCTGCACGAGGACTTTGCCTTTGTTCACGCGGTCGCCGACCTCCACGTAGATCTTGTCGATACGTCCGCCTGTTAGCGGCGCGATGTTGTTCACCGCGTTGGCCTCCACGATGGCGGTGTATTCGTAGGTTTGCTCCACCTCTTGGGTGTGCACCTGCTGCGTGCGGATGGTGAACTTCTGATCACCTCCGACGGTGACGGTCTCTTTCTTTTTGCAACCGGCAAACACGAACATGGTGATTGCCAATAAAATGGTGATGTTTCTCTTCATATTTGGAATTTTTATTTTCGATTGATTCCCACACTGCGCTTTGCTTGTGGGCTGGGTCCCTACACTGCGCTTTGCTTGTGTAGGGTTAATTGCACTTCGTGCGTCTTGCCTCTCCGAGGCTGCTTAAGGAATTATGTTCATTATATATTTCATCATCTCATCTCATCATCTCCCACCCTAAACTCTAAACCTTAAACCTTAAACTAATTCTCCACGCCCAATGTAGCATCCAAGTTTGCTTTCGCCGTCAGGTAGTTGAAAATTGCTTGGCAGAAGGAGAGGCGAGTGTTGGTGAGGGAGAGCTCGGCGGACATGAGGTCGAGCCAAGTGTTCATGCCCACTTCGTACTGCTTTTGGGCGATTTCGTAGGCCTTCTGGGCTTGGTTCAATGTCTGCTGGTCGGCTTCCAGCTCGTCGAGGGCCTGCTGCATGTTGTCGATATAGCTCTGCACGCCCAAACGGAGGTTGCGCTCGACATCCAGCCGCTGGTCGCGCATGTTTTCGATATTCAGATCCGACTGTTTCAGTTTGTAATGCGTGGATGCCCAGCCGACAATGGGGACCTGCAGGGACAAGGCGATGTATGAGTAGGGATAGTTGGTGAAGGTACTGCGGTCGTCGCCCATGCCGGAATATTGGAACGCGCCGGCCAATGCGAGCATCGGCAAGGAGGCTCCGCGAACGATTTTCTTCGACTGCTCCAGTTCCTCAATGCCGAGGTCCAACTGGCGCAGCGCGGAGTTGTATGCCAGGCTCATATCCTCGGTGGAAGGGATGCCCGCAGCTAACACGGATTGCTCATAATCAGAGATGTTGCCATCGAAAATGACCGGTTCCGCAATATCCATGCCCAAGAGGACTTTCAGTCGCATGGCCGCCAGTCGCACACCGTTGGCCGCCGTGTTGAGGGTGGGACGCTGGTTCTGCAGGGTCACGTCGGAACGCAGTTTCTCGAATTCGGAAACCAAACCCTGGTTGTAGGAGTTGGTGACAATCTGGTTGCTGACCTCGAGGTTCGCATAACTTTGCAACAGCACGTTGTAGGACTCTTTGGCCAGTAGGAGAGTGAAGTAGGCCTGTTTTACCTGGTTGATGAGATCCAGCTTGGAAGAACGTGCCGATTCGACCGCCAAGTCGATGTCCATCGCGCTGAGTTTAAGGCTCGACCAGATGGCGGGGGCCACAATCGGGAGACTCAGGTTCGCGCCCATGGAGTAGGTGTTGTCACGACCTACCTTGATGTTCATCGTCTGTCCGCCCATGTCCATCGACATGGTCTGCTTCAACAACGTGCGGTTGTAGTTGGATGCCAGGGAGACATCGGGGAACAGCGATACGATCTGTTCTTTCTTATATACCTGCTTGATTTGCACTTCGCGGTCGGCGATGCGCATTGTGGGCGACTCTGACAGGGCGATGTCAATGGCTTTCTTCAAATCAATATGTATGGAATCTTGTGCGAACAACTGTCCGCAACCGAATAACAGTGTGCATAAAATCAGTGCAAGACTTTTCATGCTAAACTTTCCAACGCTAATCATCTATCTTTATTTGCTTTTATTAAACTGATAATCAAATATTTATATTTATCCATACCTTAGATGGATGAGGCGGCAAAAATACTAAATTCAATGAAAAAAACAAGGGTTTGTGTGTAAAAAGTACACATGTTGCGTAAGATTTCCGTTAAGGGTAAACGAAACCTGCTTTTACACGAAGAAAAGACAGACGCCAATGACGCTGATTACTGCGCCAATCACCTCACGTACAGTGACTTTCTGATGGAATAGGAAAGCGGCTGGGGCGATGATGAGGATGGGCGTGAGGGCGAAGATGGTCTGTGCGATGCCCGCGGAGGTGTACATCGTGGCCAACAGCGACGCGCTGACCCCGATGAATGGGCCGAAGATGGTGGAGGCGAACACGCACCACATCGCCTTGCGGTCGCGGACGGCGTTGCGCAACTTCGCCAAACCGTCCTTGCTGAACAGCATCAACGAGAGGAAAAAGCCCGCCAGTCCGATGTAGGCGCGGATGGTGGTGGCGGCGAAGGGCACGCAGATGCTGACCGGCAACGGCAGCAACGCCCCCTCGAAGACCGCGTCTTGGGAAATGTTGAGTGCCGTGAGTGCCGCATCGTAGTGCTGGAGTCCCATCTTGCTGAGCACCAGCCCGAAACCTTGGCAGATGCCGGCCATCGCCGCGTAGAAGATACCCTTCGCGGGCAGCTTGAAATGTAGTCCGTGATGCTCCGAATCATCGCTTTTCGAGAGAATCGACAGGGCGATACCGCTCAGGGTGACGACCATGCCGAGGATGGCGACCGGGCGCATTTGCTCGCCAAGGAGGATTCGTCCCGTGAGGGCTGCCGTGGGTGCCGAAAGCGTCATGAAGAGCTGTCCGAAGCGCGACCCGATGTGGATGTAGCCCTGCATCAGACAGTAGTCGCCGATGACGTAGCCGACCACGCCCGAGAGCAACAGCCAGCCCCATGTGCCGCCGTCGGCGTAGCGCGGGTACGGCACGCCCATCACCAGCCATAGGGTGAGTACGAGGAAACACAGCGACATCGTCATCCGTATCGTGTTGAACGGCAGCGAGCCCATACGCTTCGAGCCCACCTCCGCGAAGAGGGCGGTGGCGGTCCACGAAAGGGCGACAAACAGGGAGATTATCTCACCGAGGAACATGGGGTAGGGTTTAAGGTTTAGGGTTTAGAGTTTAGAGTTTAGAGTTTAAGGTTTAAGGTTTGATTTGAAATATAATTCCTTAAGCAGCCCCGTTAGGGGCAAGAGCTCGGTAGCATTTCGGATGACAAACACCAGTCAACATCTAGAACAATTGAATGATTTTCGGGACAAACACCAGCAAACCGATAACGGCGGCGGCGATGGCGTTCACCAGAACAGCGGCGGCGGCCAGGTCTTTGACCTTCTTGATGCGGTCGTCGCGTTCGGGGCAGACCACATCGGAGAGATCCTCGATGGCCGAGTTGAAGATTTCGCCGCTGAAGACCAACCCGACGGCAAAGGCGACGGCCGCCCATTCCAGCAGCGACAGTTTGAGCAGCGCGCCCGCGATGACGACGCAGACGGTCGCGAACAGATGTATCCGGCTGTTGTGTTCCTCTTGGAGGAGCACCTTCAGCCCGTTGAACGCGTATGTGAAGCTTTTCAGCCGTTTCGCTATCGAAAATTTCTCTTGCTTTTTCATTCCGCAATTTTTGAGGGGGCAAAAGTACAATTTTTGTATCTTTGCGGAATCTAAATTTTTAACGATGAACGCCCATTCACCCCTTCGCAATATATTTCACCCCGTCAAATTTCGAGCAATATTGCTTTTCATGATGGCAATTCCGATGTTTGGGGCGGCGCAAAATACTGATCAGCAGGCAGATTCGTTGGTAACGGTCTATATTCCGGTGGATTTGCCCGATTGCATGCGGCAGTTGGATTCCATTCTGACACCGGAAAACAAGGAATGGATACTTTCTGTGGAGGAAAAGGATTTCTTGGCCAGAACACATCTTGCGTTGGGTATATGGATACGCAACAATTGGGGGCTTTGGGCTGGTTCTCATCTGGCAACATACTTCGATGAACAGGAAATTCACCATCCCGATGACATGTCGGGGGTGATTTTACGCTGCTATTATCATTACATTCGGGGCGAGAAGGTGAATTATCAGAGATTATTGCGGGAAGAACGACATAAAGAGAAGCAATGGGTGAAGGAGAATGAGAAAAATCGTCAAAAGTCAAAAGAACGGTGGGAGTATGAGTGGCGTTATAGTTGCGATAGCGAAGTGGATTCTTTGTCTGAGAAAGAAAACGAAGCGTTTCTGCATCTTCCGTTTGTGGCCGACAGCGTGACGGGAGTTCAGGTCTATTTGCGCAATTATGGCGATTCGATTGCGGAAGAGTTGCGCTTGATGGAGCAGAGTCTGAACCGTGAACCGCGACGGGCACCCATAAAGGATGAGCTTGTCAGATCCGCTGTTGACATATACTACAGGCGTAATCCCAATGGACGGGTCAAAAATCTGAAAATCAAGTATGTTGACAAAGAAAAAGTGAAAATCAGTTTTAACCCTGACAGCACCATTGCCCGCTTTCAGCATCATCGAATACGTCAAGATGGCCAGAAAGTTTACGTTGACGAGCACTATGAATACGCCCAAGGCCGCGTTTCACGGGAAGTTGTCTATAGGAACGACACGCTCCATAGTGTCACGCTTTATCGTTTTTCAGACCCCTGTCATTGTCAGGAATTCTATTTTGAAGGTCGGGTATGGAATACGCTTGCGGTCGGGTGCGACACCGTTAACATGGCTGCATCCAGTTGCCATGTGGTACTCTCCCCCGAAGGAGAGCGTCTGGCCACTTTTCGAAGGGGATGTTCTTTGCTGCAATATGACAGTCTTGGTCGTGAGGTGCTTTGGATTGATTCCGGAGACGGCTACACGGTAGAACATTGCCAGGTCACCGTTTATGATGACGAGCGCAACGTATTTTATGAGTATCAGGGGGATGGATTTTTAGATGCCACCGTGCTGAACGCCCAGGGTGACATACTTGGCCGCTGCTGTTCGAAGCGGTTGGACACGTTTGACTATAATAAAACGTTGTTCAGCTACCGCTATGATAAGTACGGAAACTGGACGCACCGTTACGAGAAAGGAAAACTGTACAGTCGTTGCAAGATTCGGTATTATTGAGCCTGTTTGATTATTGTGTATCTTTGCAGCGACAAATCAAGAATCAAATCATTTATTATAAAAATCACCGTTATGAAAAATATCCTCTTTATCGTGGGTTCCCTGCGCAAACAGTCGTTTAACCGTCAGTTGGCTGGTATGGCCGAAAAAATGTTGGAAGGTCAGTTCAATATTCAATATCTTGATTTTGAAGATGTTCCGTTGATGAATCAAGATTTGGAAGCGAACACGCCCGCTCCTGTGGCGCGTGTACGGAAGGAGGTCCTCGCCGCCGACGGCATCTGGATTTTCACGCCCGAGTATAACTACAGCTATCCCGGTCTGCTCAAGAACCTGTTAGACTGGCTCTCCCGTCCGATGGACATCAGCGACTTCACCAACCCCACAGCGGCAGTCGGCAAGAAGGTGACCGCGAGCGGTGCCGGCGGTGCCAACCAGACCGCCTCATGTCGCGCCAAATTGAACGACCTGTTGGAGTTCATGAAGATGCAGGTGATGAAAGAGCCGCAGACGGGCATCACCCTCGGCGTGGAAGCCTGGACCAAAGGAGAGTTCAACCTCACCGACGAGCAGGTTGCGCAATTGAAGGCGCAGGCGGAGAGGTTCGCGGCGTTTGTGAACGAATAAACCTCTCTACATGTTTAACCACATCTTCCGCTCCTCGTCATCCATCTGTTCGATGGCGTAGCGGAGGGCGGTGCGAGGCATTTCGTGTGCATGTAGTTGAAGGAACTCGCGCAGCATATCCATACTGATGTGTTTTCCCATTTCGCGAAGCATCCAGCCCACCGCCTTCTGCATCAGGTCGTGCGGGTGGTGCAGGTGTACTTCCGCATAGCGCAGGCACCACCAATAGTCGCCCTGCTGCAGGGTTTTCCACGTGCAGACCATGCTCATGCGCTGTTTCCAGAGGCAAGGACTGGCGGCCAGCTCGTCCATCACTTGTACCTTGTAGTCCTCGTGCATGGCTAATTCGTCACCTCCGAGGAAAGTGGGCAGTAACAGCCAGTTACCCAGTATTTTATGAGTGGATAAATCGACCAGATCCCAGTTGTTGGCCTGTTCGGCGTATTGTAGATACATCGTGAGTATTTCGTCCCGCTTGTGTGCCGAATCCGCATTGTTCGCCAACCGTTTCGTGGCCAGTTTCTCGAACTTCGAAACGAGAATCAGCAGACCGCAGAGCCGCACCTCATGCCATTTCGACATCAGCAGTTCGGGCACCTCGTCGAGCGGGAAATCCTTGGCAACGGCCTTCACCACCTCGCGCGTCTGCGGCACCTTCAGCCCGAGGAACTCATCGCCCTCGCCATACTGCCCCGGTCCCGTCTTAAAGAACCGCATCAGCACCGCCCGCTGCTTCTCATTTCGCAGGGATTCGAGATAGGCGATGGTGTCGGGGGCGGAAATTGTTGGGCTCATTTCGAGAATCATTGTTTGTTATTACCAATAAACAATATGCCTGGTTTGCACATATTTGCTCCGTTTACAATAGATCCAATTGCCAACCTCGTCGTACTCTGACTCCAATTCATTATCGGTTAAGATGATACTTTGAGTAAAAGAATCGAGTGGGGGAATTTCAGCATTGTTAAAAACAAGTTTTCCATTCTCGTATGAAACATTTATGGTGTCATTGGGCCAAATAGTTTCGCCTTGAATGGCAGAAACGACAATCAGGGACGGCTTGCCATCTGAAGAATAATAATATTGGTAGTGATATTTTGCATCTGCATAAAAATATGCATCTGTCAGTAGTTCGCCATTATATACAAATTCTGTGGAGTAGTCGTTTCCAGGATTTGACTCAAAAATGTTAGTGAGAAGTCCTTCGGGTGAGAACAAACGGGTTTCAACCACCATCTTCAAACCAAGCCCAGTTGAATCTGCGGGAAAGTGCGTCATTGTGACCACTTCATGCACCTTTCCCTTCAAACCTGATTCAGAACAAGAAACCGGCCAGTAACGTTGCGAATGAACGACAGTCACGGAAAGACACAATAGGAAGAAGATGAATGATAGTTGTTTCATACGTTTGGAAAAGAAGAAATCACTTCCAATTACTCGGCAAAACCTCCCCACCTTCCTGCAATACTCCTCATACTCCTCCCCGAAGTCGCGGCGGAGGCGGGATTCTTCGGTGCGGACTTGGACGAGCATGATGGCGACGAAAACTATGAAGACCACCACCGATTGCCAGGTCCACAGCCAGATGCAACAACCTATCAGATAGACGAATATGCCAGTGAGCATCGGGTTGCGGCTGAGACGGTAGGGACCGTCGGTCATCAGGTGTTTGGTGCGCGGGGCGACCTCGTGCCCGAAGGCGTCCATCGGGTTGCCGTCGCCCACGCGGCGCATATAGACAATGGCCCAAATGCTCAAGACTATGCCTGCCACTGCGAGTAACAACGCAATAACGACTTGCACGGCGCTGACTTCCGTAAGCACAGGCCGACAGGAGCAGAGCCACATAATCACAGGGAGCAGTACCACAAACAGTACAAATCCGAGCGCGTAACCGAAAGTTTCTTTCAGTTTGTTCATCTTAGCGGATTACTTTGGTGAACACCGGGGCTTGTCCGTTCTCAACGGTTACATAAACCTTCAACTCGCCGGCAGGCGGCATGTTCGGTTTGTTCTCGCGGGGAAGATCCTCGGCGGTGAAGAGGTACTCCATACCGTCGGGGAGGGTGCGCGCAGCCACCGTTTTGGCCTTGGCGTGTAGCATCGGGTAGTCACCGACAGCAGCGTCGAAAATGGCGGCTTCCTCTTCGCTCACTTCGTGTTGAGCAGGAAATTCCTCCAACTTCACGAACTCGCCTTCGAGATAACCGTTGGCTTTCAGGAACTGATCGACCTCCTTGGGCATTGCGTCCATGCGGGCGGCACGGACACCGTAGCCGGGCATCACTTCTGCATTGGGCTCAGCCTGCATAATGTCTCGCACACTGGACTCCAGACCGCCGCTGCCGAAGGTGCAGAAAGGAACGATCTTCTTGCCGCTCAAATCGGCGCCGAGAAGGAATTTTTGCACGGGAGGTGCGTATGTGCCGAACCAGACAGGATAGCCGATGAAGATGATGTCGTAACTGGCAAGGTCGGCTTTAATCGGTTGAATGTCAGGGATGTTGCCCTGCTCGTGCTCCTGTTTGCAGCGTTCGATGGTGGCTTGGAAGTCGCCATCGTAGGGGTTCACCGCCACAATCTCCTCGATGTCGGCGCCCAACTTCGTGGCAATCTCGTTCGCCACGGCTTTGGTGTTGCCGGTTTGGGAGTAGTAGAGCACCAGCATCTTCGGGGTCTCCTCCTTGGGGGCTTCTTTCTTCGAACCGCAGGAGACGGCGGTCAGGGTCACGGTCACGAGGACCAGCAAAAGGTTGATGTTTCTCATTTTTATTACGTTTTTTTGTTGTTTTGACTTCTTCGACAGGCACCACACTGCGCTCCTTCGTCGCCTGTGTCAGCCCCACATTGCGGCTTGCGCCTTATGTGGGGTTAATTGCACTTCGTGCATTTTGCCTCTCCGAGGCTGCTCAAGGAATATTATTTAACAAACAATGTTGTTCGTTCTATTGCCTATTGCCTGTTGCCTATTGCCTCTATCCGCTTCGCCACCTTCTCCGGGTGGTCCACCAGCAGCTGCCCGTGGTTCATCTTGTCAAAGATCTCCACATGTACACTGGGACAGAGCGACAGCAGGTGCTTGGCCTGCGGTTTGGCGACAAAGGCCTCTTTGGTGCCGTACCAATAGTGGATGTCGGAACCGACGATGGATTCCAATTTGTTGGTATAGACGGATTTGTATCCTTCTCGCACGGCGCGTGTGCCGTCTGAGGGGAACACCTTCTTCACCTCCTCCAAAAGCACGTCGAAGTAGTGCGAATGGAACAACCACCGCCAAAATCCGGTCCAGTGGTAGCAGGTCCAGACATTAAGGGCTTGGTAGTAGCGCAGCGGTCCCACGCTCCATTTCGGCAGTGGCAGCAGCGGTGCGGCGTCCATAATGGCGTGGCTGATGGCGATTTCGTTGCGCTCCATCATCCGCGAGAGGATTTTCCCGCCCAACGACAGACCGTAGGCCACGTCTAATGCCCCGTCGAAATGCTCTTGAATGTAACGGTTGACTTGTGCGGCCTGGTCATCGACGGAGGTGAATCGCGAGGGCTTGCCGAGCAGGAATCCGTCAATATCCGCCGTGACAATGTGGAAGTTCTCCTTCAGTAATGCCACCAAAGGAAGGAAAATCTCGTGCGACACTCCCAATCCGGGTAGCAGCAGGAGGGTCGGTTTTGTAGGGTTTCCGTAGGTGTGAAATTCCATAGCTCAACAGTATTTTTGTAACGGCAAAAGTACACAAAAAAAGTGTACCTTTGCGCCCTCAAAAAATCGGGCAGAAAAGTATATGAAACCTTGGCAAATTGCGTTATTTATCATTTTGATAATCACCTGTTTAGGGATTATCAGCTTTTTCTTTCCCGAGGACGGTGTTACGCTGGCCAAACACACGATTAACTTCCCCTCTATCGAAAATGTGCTGGCCGATCCTGATGCCGACCTTCCAGACCTGCCTGGCGACAGCCTTTCACGCGACAAGCGCATCCCTAGAGCCACGCTTTTCAACCGCAAGAAGCGCGAGGCCATTATCGCGGAGATCGCCAAGGAGGATTCCATCAAGCAAAAGCGTGTGGCAGAACAATTAGACACACTCGAACATTTCAAGACCACCCTCGCTTCGGAAGGCCATTTCTACCTGCCTGACGGCGATGTCACCTATTTTGACAAATTCTTTGAGAAGGCAGCCGCTGCAAAGGGAAGAGGTGAAGTGTTGCGCGTGTTGCACTACGGTGACTCGCAGATTGAAATGGACCGCATTTCGGGTAATCTGCGCGCCTACTTCCAGTCGAAGTTCGGTGGTGGCGGTCCGGGCTTACTGCCTGCTGTACAGACTGTTGCCTCCTACGCGGTGAGCCAGTCGGCCTCCGGCCCGTTCACCCTCTATTCGACCTACGGCGATGGAGCGCGGGCAAAGGGTAACTACGGTCACATGCTCAAATGTTACCGACTGACTGGCGGCGGCACCTTCACTGCCAACGCCACTTCCAACAAACGCACCGACAGTCGCGTGAAACGGTTCTCCCGAGTCACACTGCTCTATAACGACCACGACGGCAAGTTCCGCGCTTCCCTCAGCGACCGCAAACACGGTTACGACTCTACTTGTGTCAGCTCGGGCGCTGGCATCCACGCATTCCGCTGGCAGACAGATTCTTCCACTGCCTCGTTGCGTATCAACATGCAAGGCACCGCCGATATCTACGGCATCATGATCGACAACGGCCCGGGCGTGAGCGTCGATAACATCCCTCTGCGAAGCTCCTCCGGCAACCAGTTCACTCTCGTCACCGACACCATCCTGCGCAAGTGCTATCAGCTTTCCAACGTCGGGATGATCATCATGCAGTTCGGTGGCAACACGGTGCCTTCGGTCTATAGCACCAAGTCCATCAATGACTATTGTGCCCAGATGCAGAAGCAGATACGCCGCGTGAAGAGTGTGTGCCCCAACGCCACCATCCTCTTTATTGGCCCTTCCGACATGAGCCACTCTTATAGCGGCTCTCTGCAGACTTACAAATTCTTACCCGCCATGATTGACAGCTTGCGCAATATGTGTCTGCGCAACCATGTGGCTTACTGGGATTTGTATGAGGTGATGGGCGGTCGAAACTCCATGGTGGCTTGGGTGAAGAAAGGCTGGGCGGGTCCCGACTATGTGCATTTCACTCCCGTCGGAGCGAACTACGTGGGCAAGACGTTGTCCGAGAATTTCGCGACCCTGTATGAACTTTACCTCACCCGTCGCAAGATGGGTGAACAACAATTCGACAATCTATGGGAGGCCGCCGAAAACTGATACTTATCCCATTGATATTCTGTGTGATGCAGTCTTTTGCACAGACCGACGAAACCACCGACAGCGTGGCGTTGGAGATGCAGTCGGACACCTCTGCTGTGTGGGTGCTTCCCGAATTGTTTTCCGACTACGATTCCACGTTTTCCTTTATCCAATTCAACGACGACACGCTCTATTGGGGCAAAGACAGCATGAAACTGGTGCGTTTTTACCAAAAATGGAATGACGTGATCCAAAACAAGCGGGGCAACGTCCACATCATGCACATCGGTGGCTCGCACGTGCAGGCGGGCACTATGTCGAACCGCATCCGTCGGCACGTGTTGGCGGAATATGGCGGTGAACCCGCCGACCGCGGGCTCATCTTTCCTTACTCGGCGGCCAACGCATGTAACAATCCCCGCGATTACAAAATCACCCGCTCGGATGTCTTCTCGCTGATTCGCAACGTCTATAAGGAGTATCCCTCCCCGTTGGGCATGTCGGGCATTTCGGTCTATTGCACGCACGCCGTGCAGTCCATCAAATTTACGATGAACGAGCCGGACTACGATTTCGCCACCGACACGCTCGTCCTCTTCGGACGCTCCAACGGCCACTATGTCGATCCGATTCTGAAATACGACACTATTTGGCGTTTCGCGGACGAAACCGACACTGTGAACGACCGTTTCTATTATTACCTCGACCGTCCGTTGCAGGAGTTCACCTTCTACTTCCCCTGTGGCACTCTGGATACGTTTTTTGTGAACGGGCTGTGGCTGAAGAACGGCAAACCGGGCGTAACGTTCACGTCCATAGGCGTTAACGGCGCGGCGGTACCCTCTTATTTGCGTTGTAAGAATTTCACCCGAGACCTGAAGGCCTTCCCGCCTGATTTGGTGATTTTCGGTATTGGTGTGAACGACGCTTTTGGTAACGATTTTGATTCTACTATATTCAAAAACAACTATTTACAGCTTATCGGTCGCATTCGCGAGGCCAATCCCGAATGCGCATTTATCTTCCTGTCGAACAACGACACTTGGAAGAAGGTAAGACGGGGACGCTACACGGTGAACCAGACCGGTCCGCAAGTGAGTGAGACGATGAAGCGCTTGGCCGACCTCACGGGCGGTGCCTGCTGGGACCAGTTCGAAGTGATGGGCGGGCTCGGCTCCATGGCCAAATGGCAGGCCAAAGGGCTGGCGCAGAAAGATCGCGTCCACTTCACCGTGAATGGCTACAATCTCATCGGCGACCTCTTCTGGCACGCTTTTGTTCAACCACTTAAAAACCTGCAACCATGACTTGGGAGAATATTTCACAATTCTTGATTAACCTGTTCTCGTTCGACGAGACGCATCCGTTGCTGTTCACACAGTTCAACTTCTGGGCTTTCTTTGCCATCGTGTTCGCCCTCTTTGCGCTACTCCATCGCAAAAGGCTGTTGCGCAACACGTTCCTCTTTTTTGTCAGCTTGCTTTTCTACTATAAAACTTCCGGACTTTTCGTCCTTATCTTGCTGTTTGACACCTTCTTAGACTACTTCCTCGGCATCTTCATGGACAAGTCGCAGCGCAACGGTCTGCGCAAAACTTTCATGATTTCCGGTGTGGTCATCAACTTGCTGGTACTCTTCTACTTCAAGTACGCCTACTTCTGCACTGATGCCTACAACACCATCGTGGGCAGCGAACACGAGGTCATCAACTGGCTCGCGCAGTGGGCCAACGAGTGGTCGGGAACCGACTACTTCGATGCCTCCAAGATTCTGCTTCCTGTGGGTATTTCGTTCTATACTTTCCAGAATATCAGCTACTTGGTGGATGTTTATAAGCGAAAAATCGCGCACGTCTCCAATATCCTCGATTTCGGGTTTTACGTGTCGTTCTTCCCGCAGTTGGTGGCTGGTCCTATCGTTCGTGCCGACCAGTTTGTGCCGCAGCTATATAAGAAGTTTTTCCTCACGCGCCGTCAGTTCGGTATCGCGGTTTTTTGGATCCTCAACGGATTGGCCAAGAAACTGATTATGAGCGACTATTTAGCAGTCAACTTTGTGGATAGGGTCTTCAACAACCCCTCTTTGTTCACTGCTTTCGAGAACCTGTCGGCCCTGTTCGTCTATTCGTTGCAGGTCTATGCCGACTTTTCCGGCTATACCGACATTGCCATCGGCGTGGCCATGCTGATGGGCTTCTACCTGCCCAAGAACTTCAACTCGCCGTACAAGGCCACCAACCCGGGCAACTTCTGGAAACGGTGGCACATTTCCCTTTCCAACTGGCTGAAAGACTACCTCTACATCCCGCTCGGCGGCAACCGCAACGCCACTTTCGGCACCTATTTCTGTATCTCGCTCATTGCGGGAGTCATCATCCTGCTCACCAAGAGTGCGGTGGTGACCAGCATCATCGGCGGTATCGCATTTGGGTTGCTTGTGGCCTCGTTAGTCAGCAAGAAGGCGCGGCTGAAAATCAGCACCAACCTCAATATGATGAATACCATGCTGTTAGGCGGTCTTTGGCACGGAGCTTCTTGGAATTTCATGATTTGGGGCGGCTTGAACGGCATCGGCATTTTGTCGTACAAGATTTGGCGTCACTGCAATATGCTCGTGCGCAGTACCATCGCCACGGTGTTCTTCGTCACTTTCTTGATCACCAATCATTTGTGGCCTCATCCAGCGTTGATGATCGGCGTGGTGTGGACGGGCATCTGGTTCGCGGGCACGCTCATCAAGACGGTCTTCACGCTCGTCAAGCCCGAAAAGACGGTGGAGTGGCTCGACAAAACGTGGGGCATCTTCCAAACTTTTGTCTTCATCAGCTTCACGCGGTTGTTCTTCCGTTCTGGCTCCAACCTCGATCCGGCCACCGCCAATGAAACGGCGTGGGAGACCGCGAAGGCGATGGTCAACAGCATCGGCGGACAGTGGAACGTGGCGGCCATCCCCGACATCATCGCCAACTACCGCGGTGTCTTCATCATGTTCGTGTTGGGCATGATTATCCATTGGTTGCCAGACCGTTGGAAGCGTTGGTACCGCATCAACTTCGCCATGCTCCCGCTCTGGCTGATGGGTCTCATCGTGGTCGCGGTCGTCTTCGTGCTCTACCAGTTCGTCACTGCGGATTTGCAGCCGTTTATTTACTTCCAGTTCTAGGGGCCGACGCTTCGCTCTGTCCCTCCCAGGGCTCGCTGTCGCTCACCCTGGACCCCAAATACGTCATGTAATGACGTATTATCAATGAATGAAACGAATCGGTGAACGGGCGTCGAGTGCCCTCCTAAATCCCAAACGCCTCACGGTGCCACAAAACGTAGCGATAAGCCTTCATCAACAGGCTGAATTTCGAGAGATTACGATTCTGCATGAGGATTGTGACGATAAGCTGTTTCATAACGGTTCGATTATTTTTAAGATGCAAAAATACACATTTTGATATTGGCATATTACTAGGATGCAAAAAATGCAAAAAGTTGTACGGGTTGAAAAATATATTTTTTTTTGCAAATAATCTGAAAAAATTGTATTTTTGCCATTGCGAAATTGTCTTTATGAAATTCTTTTTGTTAATCACATATTTATTCACCAAAATTTAATCAAAATGAAAAAAGTATTTTCTGTCGCAATCATTTGCTGCCTTGTGGCAGTGACGGGTATCTTCTCCTCTTGTAAGCCTAGAGAGGATGGCGACTGGATCTATGCTGTTAAGGTGGACCCGAGTACCGAAGATGCTTTGCAGAACAATTTCGAGGTGTTCGCTTACCCGACCATCGCTGAAAGCATGAAAGCTGATGCCGACAGTTACACCGAAAGCTCTCGTATTTTTATTTTCAGAGGTGAGAAAAAAGAGGTGGCCAAAAGAGCAGAAGAATCTTTCAACAAAGCCATTACCAAAGTGGAAAGCAGAGAAGGTTACAACCAACTCATCATTTTAGGTGGTATCAAAGTCAACCTGCTCCGTACGAACCGCGACACCAACAAGGAAGAAGTGGTTTATAGCCGTACTTTAAAAGAGTAATCCCTTCCATTGCTACATTAATCGTTTTTGCTTCCTATGAAAAAACACATTTTATTTTTACTGGCAATCTGTATTGGTGGTTTGACGGTCGTTTCTTGCAACCGCGAGAACGGCGGTGGTGGCAACACTGGCTCCAACATCACTGTTCAATACAAAATGTCAGAAACCTACAAATTTAACAGTGAAACCGTTCAGATTTCTCCAGGTTTCCGTTATAATATCAAATATGTGGATGCTACGGGTAAAACGGTAGAGGTAAACGATGTCACAGCCCCCTGGACATTGCCCTCTTTTGAGGTGAAGCCTCCATTCACTGCCAGAATCGAGGGTACCATCGTTTTCAATGAAAATGAACTTCCTGATGGTCCCATCTCCTTCGGCGCTGCTCCTAATATTTGCGTTCTTAAAGACGGTAATCGGGTTATCTACGACAACGATGTGACTGGCCATTTCACCACCAAGGAGAAATTCCTGGAATACGCTGCCTCGCATCCGGAGAAAATGCAATTCAAAGTCGAGCACACCTTCTAACCGAATTTGTAGTAATAATGATGAAGAAGCCTGAAAATCTTTTGGGCTTCTTTTTTTATTTCTCAAATTCAGCTCAGTAGGGGCACATTAAGAGGCAAGCAAGTTACCGCCAAGCGAACATCACCAGTGCGGCGGCGATAGCGGCGTTGAGCGATTCGGCGGTTTCGCGGCCTTGTGCGGAAGCAGGAATCGTGATGCGTTGTGTGACAGCCTTGGACACCTCGTCGGAAATTCCGTTCGATTCGTTGCCGATGACCACAATGTCGGAGGAACGGAACTCCAGTGTGCGTATGTCAGTGCCGTTCAGGAAGGTGCCGAGGATGCGACGGCGATCACTCTCTTCGCGTAAGAACGCTGCCAACGGCCGACTATGCACATACACGTGCGCAAAGGAACCCATCGTGGCCTGAATGACCTTCGGATTGTAGAATTCCACGCAGTCGGGGGAACAGACAATATGCCGAATGTCAAACCAGTCGGCGGTACGGATGATGGTGCCGAGGTTGCCGGGGTCGGAGATGTGGTCAAGGGCGAGCACGCGCTGGTCAGTGGGAATGTCGGGAAGGTTCGTTTGTTGCTGCGCAATGGCCAGCAGTTCAGGTGGGGTCTGCATCGTGCTGATGCGCGACATCTCCTCTTTGGTGACTACGGTCACTTTTTGTTTCGGCAGCCATGTTTCGTTTTCTCGGATAGCATTCTCGGTAGCAAAGACTTCTTCCACCACAAAATCGGAATCGCACAGCATCTCCGCACATTTGTAACCCTCCACGAGAAAGAGCCCTTCCTCATCGCGGAACTTTTTCGCATGCAACTTACGGATTTGAGATATGCGGTTTTTGCTGATCATGTATTGGTTATGGTTTAGGGGTTATAGTTTAGGGGTTATGGTTTAGGGGTTATGGTTTAG
>CAMKLG010000023.1 GCA_946413585.1 uncultured Bacteroidales bacterium | reverse complement strand
TGTTGCGGACTTGCCATCTCCAATCGTTCCATTCAGCGTCGGTAACGTTGGGGAATAATTCTTTTCTTCTACTTGCCATATTTATTAATAATTGAATCTTAAAAATTTAGAGGTGCAAAAGTACAAAAATATTTGTTTCGGAGGATATTTTGTTTAGAGTTTATAGTTTATAGTTTATGGTTTAAGGTTTATAGTTTATGGTTTAAGGGAGTAGGGAATAGTCATACGTCAAAAGTCTAAGTCTATGTCTAAGTCGAACAGCCAATAGCTAACAGCCAACCGCTATTTCATCCCTCTTGCCGCCTTGATTTTATCATACGCTTGGTTCACTTTCGCGAATGTCTCCTCCGCTTTTTTGCGCATGTCCTCACCGAGATGGCTTACTCGGTCGGGGTGGTATTTCAGCGCCGCTGTGCGGTAGGCCTTCTTCACCTCTTCGTCGCTGGCATCGGGTGAAACTTCGAGAATCTTGTAACAATCATCCAAACTTGGACCGGAGTTGACACTCTGTCGGCTGCTGGATTGATCGTAATAACCGCCTGAGTATCCGCCACTATATCCTCCTCCGCTATAACCACCGCCACTGCCAAACGGATCGTTGCTGCTGAAGCTTACGTACATCATTTTGATGGCCTCGTAGGTCAGCGAGTCCACACCGCACCAGCTTGCAATCTGCCGGATAGCGCTAATCTCCTGTTGGTGGGCATTCCCATCTGCAGTGGCGAAACCGAACAGACATTGCAGGATGGCTATCTTTTCGTGGATGGTCGCGAAATGGCTGATTTTCACACACGCCTCTTTGCATTCCGTATCTGTGCTGTTGTTCAAAATGTCTCGAAATTTGATCATCAACTGGGAAATGTCGCTGTGCGGGAATGTCTTCTGGAAATATTGTTTGCAATAGTCAAACTCCGACTGCAATAGTCGGTTGTTGTCAGCCTTGGCCACAAAGGCGATAAGCGTAAGCATCTGATCTTCGAACTGCGCCGGGTCGTTGTAATACTGCTGACGTCCTTGGTTAAAAGTTTCCTGCGCTTTCCGCGCCTTGCGGCTGTTGCGGATGCTGTCGAAAATAGATCCGATGAGGAATCCACCGAATGCGCCGCCCAACCCGCCAATGGCGAGACCGATTACGCTGAAGATTAGGGTGTATATCATCTAAAGGTTATGGGTTATGGGTTATTGAAGCTGTTGATAGTTAGCAGTTGATGGAGCAAAGTTCAAAGTCAAAGCATCTTATTCTCGGCAGTGCACGACCTACAACCAAAAACTACCAGATATGAGCGTCTTCGTTGAACCAGGTACCCTGCAACCGCATTGTTTGTTCGATAACGTCGCGAACCGCGCCGTCGCCGCCGTTGCGGATGGAGATGTAGTCGGCTAATTCTTGGATTTCGATGGAAGCGTTTGCCGGACAGCATTTTACGCCGGCGAGCTTCATCATCGGATAGTCGGGAATATCGTCGCCCATGACAAGCACCTCCTCGGGTTTCAGATCGTGCTTCTCCAGATATTGGTTGAAGACCTCAATCTTGTTACTCACTTTAAGGTACATCTCCATGCCATGGAACTCTTTGAATCTCATGCGCATAGACTCGGCGTAACCACCGGAGATGACTGCAATTTTGTAGCCTTTCTTGAGGGCGTAATGCAGCGCATAGCCGTCTTTGACGTTTGTGGCGCGCACTTGCTCGCCATCGGCCATCACATAGACCATCCCGTTCGACAGTACGCCGTCGAAGTCGAAGATGAAGGCGCGGATTTTGTGTAGTTTTTCTTTGTAGTTCTTCATTGTTTATCTGTTTTGTCCCCAAACTGCGCTTCGCTTGTGTGGTTTCTTTCTCCCCCAAACTGCGCTTCGCTTGTGTGGGGTTAATTGCGCTTCGCGCGTCTTGCCTCTCCGAGGCTGCTCAAGGAATATATACTATGGGTTGACATGAGTTACTAACATCTCCTCTTTGAGGTCGTCGTAGTCGAGTTCGACGGAGTCGCCGGAGACGAGCGTCATGTTGAGGATTTCCTCGGCCAGGACATCTTCGACGTACTTCTGGATGGTGCGTTTCAGCGGGCGTGCGCCGTAGTTGGCATCCCAACCGTTCTCCACAAGGAAGTTCTTCGCTTTTTCGGTGATGCGAATCTCTACGTCCAAATCCTTGACGCGCTGCAACACTTTCTTCAATTCGATGTCGATAATTTTGCCAATGTCCTCTTTGTCAAGACTGTTGAAGTAGATGACATCATCCACGCGGTTGAGGAATTCGGGCGCGAAGGTCGCTTTGAGTGCCTTTTCGAGAATTCCCTGCGCCACCTTCTGTTCTGCCGACTTGGTGGCATCGGTGCTGAACCCCATGCCCGTGCCGAAGTCCTTCAGCTCGCGGGTACCCACGTTAGAGGTCATGATGATGATGGTGTTCTTGAAATCGACCTTACGACCCATGCCGTCTGTGAGTTGACCTTCGTCAAATACCTGAAGTAGAACGTTATACACGTCGTGATGAGCCTTCTCGATCTCGTCCAACAGCACAATAGAGTAGGGCTTGCGGCGAACCTTTTCGGTGAGTTGACCGCCTTCTTCGTAACCTACATATCCCGGAGGCGCACCGATGAGGCGCGACACCGTGTGCTTCTCCATATATTCGCTCATGTCGATGCGGATGATAGCATCTTGGGAATCAAAGAGATACTCGGCCAATACTTTTGCCAAATAGGTTTTGCCAACACCTGTGGGTCCAAGGAAGATAAAGGTTCCGATCGGCTTGTTGGGATCCTTCAAGCCGGCGCGGTTTCGGCGGATAGCCTTGGCAATCTTCACCACAGGCTCGTCCTGTCCAATGACCACCCCTTGCAACTCGTTGGCCATGCGCATCAGACGCTCACCTTCGTTCTTGGCAATGCGTTGCACGGGTACGCCTGTCATCATAGCGATTACCTCTGCCACAGTGTCTTCCGTGACATCAGGACGGTTTTCGTTCACGTTGTTTTCCCATGTTTTCTGAATCATCTGCCGCTCTTCCTCCAACATCTTGATTTGGTCGCGATACTTGGCGGCCTCGTTGTATTGCTGGTTGCGAATAGCTTCCACTTTCAGCTTCTCCTGTTCTTCGATGGCGGCCTCCGCTGCCAGCAATTCTTCCGGAACGTGGATGTTTTGAATATGCAAACGCGCACCCGCTTCGTCCATCACGTCAATGGCCTTGTCTGGAAGACAACGGTCTGATATATAACGGTTTGACATGGATACGCAAGCCTTGATGGCATCGTCGTTGTATCTCACGGCGTGGTGCTCTTCGTATTTGTCCTTGATGTTGTTGAGGATGTCGAGGGTCTCTTCGGGCGTGGCAGGTTCGAGGATGATTTTCTGGAAACGGCGTTCCAGTGCACCATCCTTTTCAATGTGCTCGCGGTACTCGTCCAACGTGGTAGCCCCGATACATTGCAGTTCGCCGCGGGCTAGTGCGGGTTTGAAGAGGTTGGAAGCATCCATGCTGCCGGGAGCGTTGCCGGCACCCACCATCGTGTGCAACTCGTCAATGAAGAGAATGACATCGGTGTTCTTCTCCAGCTCTTCGAGGATGGTCTTCACGCGCTCTTCGAATTGTCCGCGGTATTTGGTGCCCGCCACAAGACCGGCCATGTCAAGACTGACGATGCGCTTGTGCATGAGTGTGCGTGATACATGACCAGAGGAAATTTGCAACGCAAGTCCTTCAGCCAAAGCGGATTTACCTACACCAGGTTCACCAATCAGCACGGGGTTGTTCTTCTTGCGGCGACACAAAATTTGGGCGATGCGTTCCAATTCTTTCTGTCGGCCCACCACAGGGTCAATCTTGCCTTCGGCAGCCATCTTGGTCAAATCTTTACCGAAGCTGTCGAGCATCGGGGTGGCAGATTTCCCGTTCTCTTTTCCCTTTTTCATTCCTGTGCGGCGGTCGTTTTCATCGTCGTCGTCGTCACCCATCATCTGATGTGTAGCGGCAGTCGGTTCGGCAAGATGGAGCTCATGGCGCAGCTCGTCTTCAAAGGTTTGGAAGTTGAGCCCCGCCTGCGCCAGCATCACCTTTATGGTGTTCTGACTGTCAAGTTGTGCTGGCTTCAGAATAGCCAATACCAAATGGTAAGATTCTACCACATCACTTCTGTATTGTTTTGAGAACAAGTAAGATAGGTGTAATCTTCCCTGCGCTTGCACGCTGATGGGAATCTTGGCTTCGGGGTTGTCAGCCTGACTGTCAGGCATCTCCAGCATTTGTTCCAAGCGTGTGCGCATCCCATTCAAATCAATCTGAAATATGTTGAAAATCTTTTTGGTGACACTCTCCCCAGGATAGCGGAGGAGACACACCATAAGATGCTCTAATCCAATCTGTTGTGAGTGATATACTTTGGCCAGTTCGTTGGATTCCGCCAAAATATAGTTCATCTCTTCCGAATATTTGATATCCATAAAAAGTCTCGTTTAAATTTTTTGCAAATATACAAAAATTATGCCATATAAAAAAACGGCGTTCATCATGTAATGAACAGCCGTTCGGGGATTATTTTTTCTGAATTTTCTTCCTGTTTTCGGGCGTTAGCGACCTGCGACCAATCGTTTGCATACGTTGATGCGGTACTCTTTCTCTCCGTCGTCATGGGTGACAATGATACGGGCACAGTAGTTGTTGTCAGCAGTGGGTTGCTCAATGCGCACCGTCGCATTCGGTGACTGTGCCTCAGCCGTGAATACTGGCAACTCCGAATGGTTGTCGCAGTAGAACGTATAGTCGGCTTTGTCGGGGTTGAAACCAGGCAGTTGCTCGCCGTTCACGTTAATGTGGGAGAGGCGTTTGTTATAAATCATCACAATGTCGTCAATGATGAGCTTGTCGCCATTATTACCGCCTTTGGTGATTTTGTTTGTGGAGAAACAGGCCAGAATGTACGAGGGTGTGCGGGAACTCGTCTTCACCACTTTGTTCTGTTCATCGTAATAGGTGAATTTGAACTTGTACTGATGCCATTTATGGTCGTTCGGGTCTTTGAAAGAGCAAAAAGCGTTGCCGATTTTGCCTTTTTGCGCGGTCGAGGAACTGTGACTGGAAACATCTCGGTAAGCTACGTTCCCGTGCAAATGGAATTTCGCTATGGCCACGTTGGAGGGGCTCTTCATCTCAAATTTGCACCAAAAATAGACAGAGTCTGGACGACCAGTGAACGCCATGGCCGCTTTGTGCCCCAGTTTGTTATCTTTGTCTGTGTAAGTGTAGTTGTCTGGACTGTTGTCTTCCGGCGAGGCAAATTGCATTTGCCCGGTAGTGAGCACTCCGTTGACGAGGTTGCCAGCCAGGGAAGTGGAATAAATCTCGCAACCGTATCCGGTATGACCGGTCACGCGGTTGCTGTGGTTCTTCTTCATCGGACCGCAGCCCCAAGAGTAAATACCTTTCAGCTGGCAGTCGCCGTCGCCGTACGAATGCCAGTGTTTGGGAATGGCGTTGCCTTTGTCGGTGGTGGTCCACTCCTCGAATTTGTTGTTCGGCATTTGCGTTTGCGCTGTCGCTAAAGCACAAATCGCGAATATGGTGATGAACGTGATGGCGTTTTTCATATATACTGTTGATTTTTAGCTGTTTGCTGATGCTCTTGATCTAAAACTTAAACTTAGACTTAAACTTAGACCTAAAACTTAAAACCTAAACCTTAACCCTTAACCCTTAACCCTTAACCCCCTTACTACTCCCTATTCCCTCAACTCTCAACTCTCAAATCCCTACCGGAACAGCGTTTGCGAGAATTCGGTGAAATAGACGCGCCAGTTACGCCAGGTGTGCCCGCCAATGGAATTGAACATCGTATAAGGGATGTGATTTCGTTGCATTTTCTTTCGGAACTTGTTGATTCTATGGTGGAAAAGATCACCTTGACCACCGCCGATCCAATATTTGGCAAATCTGCTGTTGGGCAGCTGTTTGTTGCCTACCACAGGGGAGAACAATCCCACGGCAGAAAACGTGCTGTCGTACATGTTGACCAAATTGGCGGATTGTTTGCCACCTGCGGAGAGCCCTGCTACTGCACGGTCTCCCGGAGTCGATGAAAAACGGTACTTTTGACTCAAAAAAGAATCCAGAATCGGGTAGCATTTTTCGAAGTCTAGGTCATTCCAAGAAGGATAAAGCATGATGTTCTTGAATAATCCCATGTCTTGTTTCTGTCCGATAAGCATTTCGGGGTTAGCGTCGGGTAGGACCATGATCATTGGTTTTGCTTTCTTTTGCGCGATGAGGTTGTCGAGAATATCTATGGCACGACCACGCTCCGTCCAGGAATATTCGTTGCCATTAAGACCATGCAAAAGGTATAAAACAGGGTAATCTTGCTGATTATCATCGTATTGTGGCGGAAGATACACTAAAATTCCTCTGCTCTTTTTGCCTAGCGGATTGTTAAATATCAAGGTATCTACCCGTCCTCGCATCGGATTGCTGGTGTATAATTGAGTTTGCGATGTTCCGTTCACTATGAAAGTACTCATCCTGTTGCAGCGTACACGGACGGAGTCTGGATTTTTGGGGTCATTAACGGATTTCCCTTCGATCTCAAACATATAAGTATAGACTTCAGGAGCCAAGCGTGGAGTGGTGTATGTCCAAACCCCAGTGCTGTCTTTGGACATATTGGCTTTGTGATAGTTCTCTTTTTTTATTATGGGGGTTTCCCTATGCAGGCGACAGTCGCAGATGATTTTCACTTTTTTTGCAGTACTGTCCTCATAACGGAATGTGGTGGAACCATCAGCATTCACCCATGAGTTGCCAAACCGAACTTCCTGACCAAACAGAGGAAAAGTCAGAAAGCTCAATGCGAAAAGTACCAATATATTATATGTAACCTTATTTAGCTTTTTTATATTCATCCCCGATATTTATTGCAATAGGACGTTTCATTTTATTGTCATTTTTTGGCGATTTTTTGCGCAAAATCACTTCATCCCCATTTATCAAGTGTTGTTGTATGATATTGATAATAAGATGATTGTAGATGACAACACAAATTATTTCGTCCGAATTAATTACGCGGCGAAAATACAAAAAAAACGAGTTGCCTAATAAAAAGCGGAAACGTTATTTTCCGTCGTCTTTTAGTGCTTCTTGTAGCATCTCTTCAAAGAGAGTGATGGAGTTGTCGATGTTGTATTTGTTGGCAGATTCTTGATATACTTTTTCCATTCTGAGCCGTTCCTCGGTGTTGTCGAGCCAATAGTCGATGGCGCGGGCAAGATCCTTGGCATCGCCTGCCTTGAAAAGACTGCGTTCGTCGAGGGCGAACTGCTTGGTGGCGGACAGTGGACTGTTGGCGATGACTGGCACCAGTCCCGTGGCGAAGGCTTCAATACAAGAAATGGCCTCCGATTCCATGTCGGCAGCGTGCACGTAAAGGTCGGCTTGTGATAACAGCTTGATCAGTTCATCCCGTTTCAGATAGACGAATTGCGGCTTGAGCGGGAGATTGCGCCCCAGTTTCTCGTAACTTTCTTGCATGGGTCCGCGGCCGGCGAAGATCAACTGGATGCGGTCGGCATATTTGGAGTAGGGAACCGCCTTGATGATCAAAGCCTGTTGCTTCTCACGAGTGAGACGACCAACCATCATGATCAATATCTTACCCTTGTATTCGTCGAAAGTCTCTGTCCTGTGCCCTTCGATATGACGTTTGCCGGCTTCGATGAATACCGGCTGGATGCCGTTGCTGATGGGGTGCATCTTGGCTGTGAAACCATGTGACTTCACTTCGTCCGCCATGAACTGGGAAGGACAGTGCACATGCTTCACGCGGTTGCATAGAATCTTGGCGAAGATCTTGTAAAACAGGTTGTTCGCCCATTTGCATCTGTGCAAGTGGATGTTGGCAGTCAAACTTTCTGCTTGTAGATGTGCAGCGGCAGTACAAGTTTTCCCCACCTTTTCGCAGTAACGTTCTACTACGCCTTCGATGGGGAAAGGAAGGTAACAGTGCACAATGTCAGCCCAATCTACAGCGGCTTTAATAGTCTCGTGAGTCTCTTTGCCCCAGAATTTGGCGAAGTTGAAGTTGTGCTTGTTCATCAACGGCTGGAATATCGGCATGTGGAAGAAACGCAACGAAAAGAGGTTCTCGTCGTTTTCGCCGGAGTCATTCGCCGTCAGGATGCGTACCTCATGGCCACGCTTGCGCAATTCGGCGGCGAAACGCTGCGCGGAAATGCTGGTTCCGTTGTTGTTGGTAAAATAGGTGTCAATGACAAACAATATCTTCATAAAAAACAATTTTTCGAATGAATTCTAGCGCGAAATGGATTTTGGGCAACTTTATCTAATATCCTATAGTGCTGGTGGTCAAAAGGTTATATAATATAGTGAAGTTCTTTCGGCTGAAAAAAACAATCTGCAAAAATACACAAATTTCCAATACGCTCAGACAATTGCAATTGTCTCGTTATGAAGATGCAAGTTGTTAATCGTTATCTTTTGTTGTCCTCTATCGCCTCTTGCAACATTTCCTCAAATTGGGTGATGGAATTGTTGATATTGTACTTTGCGGCCGACTCTGAATAGATTTTCTCCATTCTTTTCTTCTCTTCAGGGTTGTCAAGCCAGTAATCGATGGCGCGTGCGAGATCCTGAGGGTCACCAGCCTTAAAAAGACTTCGCTCGTCCAGGGCAAATTGCTTGGTGGCGGATAGACTGCTGTCCGAGATGACAGGCACCAGTCCCGTGGCGAAAGCCTCAATACAAGATATGGCCTCCGATTCCATATCCGAAGCATGGACGTATAAGTCGCACTGAGCCAGCTGGTTAATCAGATCCTCTTTCGGAAGATAGGTAAATATGGGCGGATTCTTCAGCTTCTGTCCCAACTTGTAATATTGGTTGTATTTGGGCCCTCTTCCGGCAAAAATCAACTGAATTTTATCGCCATATTTCGAGTACTGCAGGGCGTTGATGAGGAGATCCTGCCGTTTCTCCCCGGCCAATCGGCCAACCATCATGATGAGGATTTTGTCGGCAAATTTGGGCTCCTTCGGCCGTTTGGTCCATTTGAAATCCGACTGAATACCATTTGAAATGGGATGTATTTTAGCAGTATATCCGCGTGATGAGATTTCATCTGCCATAAATTGTGACGGCGTGTGTATGTGGCCATAATGGTTGTATGTGGTATTCCTAAATAACCTGAAAAGCATGTTGTTGACCCAATCCACTTTGCCTGTCCCAAGACTGGATGTTATATTTTGAGGTTGCACGTGGAATGCTGCGGTCGCAGGTTTCCCCAACTGGTCGGCCACTTTCTTGGCTTTCGCTTCCATCACGAAAGGTAGAAAACAGTGAATGATATCCGCCCATTCTACCGCTTCGCGGATTGTTTTTCTTGTCCATTTGGCAAATTGGAATCCGTGCTTCCTTATCAGTCCCTGAAAGAAGGGAATTGTCAATTCTGGTAAACTGTAAATGTTCTCTTTCTGTTCATCGCATGCGGTGAGTACTCGTACTTCGTGTCCGCGTTTGCGAAGCTCATCTGCAAATCGTTGTGCCGATATGCTGGTACCATTGTTGTGCGTAAAATAGGCATCAATGACGAATAAAATCTTCATAAGCTATTTCTATTTAAATTCGGCTGCAAAATTAACATTTTTTAGTAAATGTAAATCGTTGATAATCAAATATGACTAAAAATGAAAACCGTTGTTTTGGCAATAAAAAGGAAGAAATGACACCATCAAGGTGCCTTTTAATAGAGGAACAAAGGGTGGAGAAGTTGCTGGAAATGTCTTTAGGAGGATGGTTGATATTACCGTTTCCGCATTACCAAATAAATGAAGTATGGGGCTCCGGCCAATGCAGTGATGCTGCCCACGGGAAGTTCTGCCGGCGCGGCGATAGTGCGAGCCAGCGTGTCGGCGATAAGCAGGAAGAAAGCCCCGAAAAAGAGGGAGTAGGTGAACAGCCGGCGATTGTTGCTGCCCACGAGCAAACGGGCCACGTGCGGCATAATCAGCCCGATGAAACCGATGGAGCCGCAGAAGGCCACCACCACAGAAATCAGCACCGAGGAAGTGATGAGCACAATGTAGGTGGTACGCCGGGTGTTTATGCCTAACGTCTGAGCCGTTTCTTCTCCTACTTGCATGATGTTCAGATGTTTAGAGTGGTAGAATAGAATGCCTATACAGGCTATCATCACGGGCACCAACCATGCAATCTCGAACCAAGAGACGTGCGTCAGACTGCCCATCGTCCAGAAATAAATCTTGTGCATCTCTTTCTGGTTCATCACGATCATCAGTGTGATCATGGCAGAGATGAAAAAGTTGAGGGCTATCCCTATGAGTAACAGCGTGTTCGTGTTGTGTTTCCCTTTTAGACGGGCGATGCCGAGAATCATGAGCAGGGTGAGCAGGGCGGTGACGAGTGCGGGCAGTGTGATGCCGAAAAGCATTGCGTCCCAGCCAAAGATGAAAGCCACGGCAGCGCCCAGCGATGCGCCCGACGAAATGCCCAGAATGTAGGGGTCGCAGACAGGATTGCGGAAAATGCTCTGGAAAACGCCGCCGCAGATGGCCAACGCCGCACCCGCCAATACACTCATCACAATGCGCGGAATACGCAGCTGCCATAAAGTGACCGTATAGTAATCAGGGATTTGGATGTCTGTGAAAAATCCGAACTTCTGCCCAATGCTCTGCACAATCACTTTTATGGGTACAGGAATTACCCCGATACCTGCCGCCACCAGCATGGAAATCAGCAATCCGGCCCCCATCGCCAACGGCCAAACCCAATGTCGTTTTTCCTTGTTCATTTTGGCGGCAAAAGTACATTTTTTATTGGTTACACGGTTAGGCGGTTAGACGGTTATGGATGAGGTTATGCCTAACTGGGTAACCTTATAACCGAGTAACCTTTTTTAAAGTTTGAGTGTAACGTAATTTTTTGTACTTTTGCCCCTTAAATATAGAAGAACTTAAATCATTAATATACAAACAATAAAGTACTATAGATTATGTCAAAAGCATTGTTTTTAGGCGACGAAGCGGTGGCTCAGGCCGCTTTGGATGCCGGATTGTCCGGAGTGTATGCCTATCCAGGCACTCCTTCCACTGAAATTACCGAATTCATCCAGAACTCAAAGCAGGGCAAGGCTGGCGAGGTGCACAGCATTTGGGCTGGCAACGAGAAAACCGCTATGGAGTCTGCTATCGGCATGTCCTACGCGGGAAAACGCGCGATGGTCTGCATGAAGCACGTCGGCCTCAACGTGGCTGCCGACCCGTTCATGAACTCCTCCATCACCGGCGCTAACGGCGGTCTCGTGGTGGTGGTCGCCGATGACCCCTCCATGCACTCTTCACAAGATGAGCAAGACTCCCGCTACTATGCGAAGTTCGCCCTCATCCCGTGTTTCGAGCCCTCCAACCAACAAGAGGCTTACGACATCACCTACTATGCGTTCGAGATGTCCGAGAAATTCCGCACCCCCGTGCTGATTCGCCTCACCACCCGTCTTTCACACTCCCGTTCTGGCGTGGAGCGCAAGGCTGAGCGTCCGCAAAACCCGCTTAACATTGAGAAAGACCCGAAACAATTCATCCTGCTGCCCGCCAACGCCCGCCGTCACTATCGCAAGCTGTTGGACAAGCAACCTGAATTCGAGAACGATTCTCTCAATTCTCCGTTCAACAAATACATCGACGGCACCGACAAGAGCATGGGCATCATCGCTTCCGGTATCGCTTACAACTATCTGATGGAGAACTTCGAGGGTGGCAAATGCCCTTACCCTGTGCTGAAGATTTCCCAATATCCGCTGCCCACCAAGCTTATCGCCAAGATGGTTGATGAATGCGGCAAGGTGCTCGTTGCGGAAGAGGGTTATCCCTTCATCGAAGAGCAAGTCCGTGGCGTGCTGAACCGCACGGGCAACATCATGGGTCGTCTCAGCGGCGAACTGCCACGCGATGGCGAACTCAATCCGAATCTCGTGGCTAAGGCCCTCGGTCTGCCCGACACCTACGGCGCACCCGTCCCCGAACTGGTCGTTCCGCGTCCACCCGCATTGTGCGTGGGTTGCCCGCACATCGACTCCTACACTGCCCTCAACAAGGCAATGGAGAAACACGGCAAGGGCAAAGTCTTCTCCGACATCGGTTGCTACACCCTCGGTGCACTTCCTCCTTACAACGCCATCTACACCACGGTCGATATGGGCGCTTCCATCACGATGGCCAAGGGCGCTGCTGACGCTGGCCTCAGCCCGTGCGTGGCTGTCATCGGCGACTCCACCTTCACCCACAGCGGCATGACCTCCCTGTTGGATGCCATCTACGAGAATACCCCCATCACGGTGTTGATTCTCGACAACAGCACTACCGGTATGACGGGCGGTCAGGATTCCCACGCGCTCGGCGTCCTCGGCGAAATCTGCAAGGGCCTCGGCGTGAAGGAAGACCACATCCACCGTATCAACCCGCTGAAAGGTCATTTGGAAGAAAACGTGGCTATCATCGAAAAAGAACTTGAATACCAAGGCGTTTCCGTGATCATCCCGACCCGCGAATGTATCCAGACCCTCAGCCGCAGAATGAAAAAACAACAAGCCGCGAAGAAATAATGGTTATGGGTTATTGGTTATTGAAGTTAATAGTCAATATGAATTGACAATCTAATTCCTTGAGCAGCCCCGACAGGGGCAAAAGCTTGGTAGAGCCAAAAACCCAAAGCCACGTAAATATTAACAACAAAATCAAACAAGAAAATATGAAAATAGACATTATATTAGCAGGTGTAGGCGGCCAGGGTATCCTTTCCATCGCCACGATTGTAGGTGCAGCCGCCATCAAAAGAGGAATGTACATGAAGCAAGCTGAGGTGCACGGCATGAGCCAGCGCGGCGGCGATGTGCAGTCCCATTTCCGTCTCTCCGACCAACCCATCGCTTCCGACCTGATCCCGCTGGGCAAGGCCGACATGATTATTTCCGTGGAACCGATGGAGTCTCTGCGTTATCTGCCGTGGTTGAAGAAAGACGGCTGGTTGATCACCAACGACCAACCTTTCGTGAACATCCCGAACTATCCCGATTTCGACGCTTTGAAGGCTGAATTGGCGAAAGTGAAGAATTGCGTGGCTATCAACGCTGACCAGATCGCGAAGGATCTCGGTTCCGCCCGTAGCTCCAATATGGTGATTCTGGGTGCCGCTTCCCCGTATCTGCAATTGCCTTACGAAGAAATCGAGAACGCAGTGCGCGAGAACTTCGCCCGTAAAGGTGAGGATATCGTGAATGTGAACCTCGCTTGCATGAAGGCTGGTCGCGAACTCGCTGAAAAGAAATAGTTTACTCCCTGCCTGATGAATAATCTCATTGAATTTTTCAAAAGGGCATTTCATATCATCGTACTCGCCGTTCTTCTGATTCTGAGTGTCGTGATGATGGGTAAGTCGTTGGCATTCAACGACTACCGGCTGTCAAGAGCAGTTCAAAGCATCGTGGGGCCGATTCAGAAGAGCGGTAGGAGTATGATACACCGTTTCCATTTGGGACCGGAGAATGAGGCTCTGGTGCAGCAGAACATCGAACTGCTGCGCGAGCGTGAGAACATGTTCCTCGTCAAGGAGGACACAACACTGACTGAGATGAGCACGCCGGACTCGACGAATACGAAACGCGTGCGTTTGTACGATTACACCTATGCGCACGTGATTTTCCGTACCACGGATCGTGCGTTCAACTATATGATTGTGGATAAGGGCTCTGACGACGGTATTTCCCGTGACATGGCGGTACTGTCGCCGCAGGGCGTGGCGGGGGTGGTCACCGATGTCTCCCCGAATTTCGCCACGGTGCGCCCGATTCTCCACCCTGAGTCACGTATCAGTGCGGTGGTGACCCCTGCCAACCAAAACGGTACTGTCATTTGGGAGGGCAACGACCCCCGCGTGGCTTACCTCGAAGCTATCCCGCAACACTCTGAAATCAACATCGGTGACTCCGTCTTCACCAACGGATTTTCCAACATTTTCCCCAAAGGACTGTTCATCGGCACCGTGAAAGAGGTGCAGGTGGGCAACAATGCCAGCTTCTTGACCATCAAAATCAAATTGGCTACAAAATATACCGACCTTTACACGGTTTACCTCGTAGAAAATCTCTTCAAATCTGAAATCGATTCCCTGAAAGCAAATTTCAAAGATGAATAATGTTATAGCCAACATATTACGATTCTTGTTATTGCTCACCGCGCAGGTGGCCATCTGCCAGCATATCTGCCTGTTTGGATATATGAAGCCATCGCTCTTCTTGCTGGCTCTCTTCCTGCTGCCTATGGAACTGCCGCTCTCCCTGCAGTATCTCATCGGTTTCCTCTCAGGTTTCGTGGTGGATGCTTTCGCGCACACCTTTGGCTACTCCTCCTTCGCCTGCACCCTGATGATGTTCGTGCGCCCTTACGTCGCCCATTGGCTGAATGGCAGTAACAATGTCAAATTTGAGAATATTGACCGCCCAGAACCCGGAGCGAAGGACTTCCGCTGGGTCTTTTTCTACACTCTTATCCTCACCGCTATCTACGTGATCACCACTGTGATGCTCGAAACCATGACTTTCAAGAATTTCGGCCATACCTTGCTGGTCATCCTCGGCAACATCGTCTTTACCGTGTTTGTCATCCTCTGCATTGAATACATTTTCCATTCCCATACGAAGAATGAAGCGTAAAGTCTGGCTTTTCATCTTTCTGTTTATCAGCAGTGTTTGCTTGTTTTCCTGCAGCTCTGTCCAGCATCTTCCTGAGGGGCAAACGATGATTGTGAAGAATGAGGTGAAAGTGCAGGATGCCAAAAGTCCAGATTTCGTCAATCTCAAATCGTATGTAAGGCCCGTGACCAATACTAAATTCCTGGATCTTTTCCGTATTAAAACCGTGTTCTATGATTGGGGACGGCCAACATACGATAAGAACGGAGAGTTGAAAGACAGTAAGTTCAAAAAATTCTTGCGCGAGAAGTTGGGCGAGGAACCTGCATTGTTGGATAGCGCTGCCATCGCCAATTCTACCGATCAACTGAAAATTGTGATGAAGCAGTTGGGCTATTTTGATGCAACTGTGGATTATCAAGTGAAATTCTTAGGGAAAAAGGCAAAAAAAGCCAAAGTCGATTACTTCGTGACCGCAAAAGAACCATACACGGTCAGTCAGGTGAATTTTGACATCCCCATTTACGAATATAAACGTATTGTGGTGATTAACCAAAGGGAGTCGTTGCTCTCTCCTGGAATGCAATATAATGAGGAAATTATTACCGATGAACTGACCCGAATCATCAATTTGATACGCAATGAGGGCTATTATTACGTGGAAAAGTCTATCATCCGTTGTGATGTGACGTACGATCCTGTGGATAGCCTCGGCAATGACCCTCGATCGGTGCAACTGACGATTGTGATGAATATTCCTCAGAATGAAAATACGTCTCGTTATCTCTATAAGTATTACTTTAACAACATCTACGTGAATGCTGACTTGCAACAAATGGCGGGAGTTGATTTCGAATATGATACCGCTTATTACAAATGGAAATCTCATTCCGATACCGCGAATTATTATTTCATAGGTACACTTTATAAGGGCGCGCCTACTCATAAATATTTCTCCAAGAAGGTGTTGTCTAACTCGATTTTTACCCGTACAGGCAATGCCTATTCTCAGTCGTCCCGTGCACAGAGTAGTCGCGCATTGCAAAGCCTCGACAATTTCGACTATATAAGCATCACTTTTCAAGAGAATAGTGCGCTTCTGGACACGGTCAATAAGGTTGGTTACTTGGATGCGGTTTACCGATTGGTTCGCAAGAAACAGCATAGCGTGGGTGGTCAAGTGGAACTTCGTAATGACAAATCGGATATCTCGCTTACCTATATGAACCGGAACCTTTTCAAAGGGGCTGAGCACCTGACGATTAACTTGTCAGGTGGTTATTTCTATTATTCGCTGAACAATTTGTTTAAGAATAACAAAGCGTATTCCTATCCTGAGTTCGGTTTCTCAGCCACGCTGGATATCCCGAACCGATTGTTCCTTTTCGATCGCCATCTTGATGAGAATTCGATCAGCAGAGTCACTTCTATTTCGGCCGGAGTCAACTATTCGGGCATCTATCGCCGGTTGATGTATAACGCCAGCCTTACGTATAAATGGATGCCTTCTAACTTTTTCTCTTATAGTTTAAGTCCGATAGATGTCAGCACGATTAACAATAGCGACAAGCGTTATTCGAGGTTGCTCAATTATGATGATTACCCGGAGTCCTATCAAAATAAATTTGGTAAATTCTTCTTACTTTCGACAAAGTTCTCTTTTAACTTCTTGTCGCCCAAACTGATGGAAACCCGAAAACATAATATGCACTTAACGGTGAATTTGGAGTCGTCGGGTTTGCTGCTGAAAGGGTTAAATGCGATTATCTCCCCGAATGAACGATGGGTGCTGAGCAAGAACAAACTGGATAGTATCGGTTATAATTACACTACTTTTGAAAAGATGGAAATACTTTGGAATTACACCTATTCCATCAATAATAACAATGCTTTGGCTATGCGGGCGGATATGGGCGTGATGATTCCCTTGGATAAAGGTTCATACATTCCATACGATAAAGGATTCTATGTAGGAACAAGCAACAGTATGCGTGGCTGGAGCTATCGTGGATTGGGACCGGGTAGTTATAAGCATGACATGGATACGCTCTATACTGGTGAAATCAAGATAGAATTCAACGTTGAGTATCGAGGCACCTTGTATCGTTCATTAAAATATGGATTGTTCGTGGATGCCGGTAATATTTGGCTCGCACGAAAGAACGAGGATATGCCTGGCGCGGATTTCGCCTTCGACCGCTTCTTTAAGGAAATCGCTGTGGATGTGGGCGTTGGTTTGCGCTTAGACCTGAATTTCTTTGTGATTCGCGTGGATTATGCTGTACCTATATTTGATCCTACGCGCGATGACCTCCATGGTGGCCCTGTCATTAATATGGATTGGTTCAACCAACCGCACCGATTCCGGGTATTCGATGGACTCAAATTGGCGATAGGGTACGCTTTTTAATGGTTATGGGTTATTGAGGGAGTTAGCAGTTAGCAGTTAGTAGTTAGTAGTTATAGCCAACAGCTAACTGCTAATAGCCAACAGCCAAAGTTTATGTCTAAGTTCTAAGTCAAAGTCTTATAAATCACATATCTCCTCCAAAAGCACCCATAGCAATCGCGTGGGGAGTCCCATGACGTTGTAGAAAGAGCCGCGGACTTCGCGGATGCCTACACGACCAATCCATTCCTGTACGCCGTAAGAACCTGCTTTGTCGTAGGGACGGTATTGATCTATATAATATTGTATCATTTCATCGGACAATGTTTCGAAAACGACATCCGTGGCGCGGTAATCGGTAAGTTGTAGCTTGGGGGTGGCCACTGTGAGGCCGCTATAAACGGTGTGTGTGTTGCCCGACAGTGCGTGTAACATCCGTTTGGCATCTTCTTCGTCCTTCGGTTTACCAGTGATTTCGCCATTTATCACCACAATAGTATCGCAGGTGATGAAAATGGAGGATGGGTCGTAAAGGCTCATGTCAATGGGAGACAGTTTGAGCTTTGAGAGATGCATCACAATCTGTTCAGGATTCCACGACGGGTCGTAGGTTTCCTCCACGTCAGTCTTGATGACTTCAAAATCCACCCCCATCCCTGCTAATAGTTCATGTCGGCGGGGAGATTGTGAGGCGAGATAGACCTTATGGGTTTGTAATTTGTCGAGTAACATGATGGGTCCTATATGCAAATAGCTAATAGCTAAAAGCCAAAGGCCATTAGCTATTAGCTATTTGCTGTTAGCTTTTGTTTATTGTTCCAACTGCAATTTCACATCATTCAGCACGTTCATATAGTTGATGAACGCCTGATAGGGTGAGGAGTAAACTTCGAAGTTACGTTTCACGAAGCGGTGGCCGAACCATTTGGAACTCATGAAGTTGAAGTGGTCGGCGGCCTGGAGGCGCAACCAGCTCAATTTAGCATTGGCATTATTGGAATTCTGATAGAGCTCTTCCAACTTGAATAATTGGTTGAAAGCCTCTTGTTGCAGTTCATTGCCAAGCCATTCGTGGGTGTCCTTTTCTTCGCCAGAGCAAGAAATGGGCCATGGGGCGTGCATCGTTGCCGGACTCAAATCCATGTCTAACACATCCTTAGGTGTGATGAACTTGTAGTTCTCGTGATATTCCAGTTCGGTGACCAAGGATTTGAAGAAGTCGAAGATGCCTGTTTCCGCAGTATAATGCTCGCCGATGGTCTCGTAATCCCAGTATAGATTGATGAGCGGCGATTCGCTTTCTGTGTTGATGTTTTCCAGAAAGCGGATGTATTTGTCGGCGGTCAGCGGATATTGATCCCAACCTTGGTCGGTGAAGCGCAAGGTGATGTCATCGCACAGCTGATAGGAACGCAGCAGCAGTTTTACATCTGTCTGATAGGGGTTGCAGTAGAGGTACGTGGGACTTTTCCAACCGAGGATGTGGCGTGCACCTTCTGTAAGGATCACGCGGTAGCCGGCATTGCCGAGCCATTCGCCCATTTCATCGGAGTAGATAATCTCAGTGTTGCAGAAAGAGATGGGTTTCACGTCGAAAGTCTCCATCAGCAGTTTTTCCTGCAAATGAACTTGCTCCATGAATGCGCTTTCATTATACAGAGACGCAATACTGTGAGTGAGAGTGCTGCCTGTAATCTCCACGCATCCCGTAGCAATGAGTTCCTTGAAGCTGTCGATGACTTCAGGACAGTAGTTTTTGAACAGCATGATGGAGCTGCCCGAGATACTGAAACTGCAACGGAATTTGTTGCCGACGCGCTTGATGAGATCCAACAGCATCTTGTTGGTGGGCAGATAGCAGCGCTCTGCCAAACGCTTTGTCAGGTATTGGTTCTGATAATCATCAAAATAGTTGTGATTTTGATTGATATCAAAAAAGCGGTACGTACGCAGGCGGTACGGTTGACTGATCTGAAAGTGGAAACATATATTATTCATAATGGAGCGTTTTTTCGTAAATTTTGACTAATTTTTTGGCCACATGCTCCCATTTGAGGCGGTCAACCTCGGCAGCACCCTCTTCTGCGAAGAGTTTCGAGAGGGCAGGGTAGTGGAGCAGACCGTAGATGGCATCGGCGGTGGCGTCTATGTCCCAAAAATCGACCTTGATGGCGTGGGTGAGCACTTCGGAAACACCCGATTGCTTGGAGATGACCACGGGTACTTTCGCCCGCATAGCTTCCAGCGGCGAAATACCAAAAGGTTCTGATATGGAAGGCATTACATACACATCGCTCATGCCGAACATCTTGTTGATGTCGTCGCCACGTAAAAATCCGGTGAAGTGGAAGCGGTCGGAGATGCCTAACTCAGCCACACGCTCGATGATGTGCGGCATCATGTCGCCGTCGCCGGCCAACACGAAACGCACGTTCGGATCTTTCTCCAACACCCGTTTGGCGGTCTCCACAAAGTAGTCGGGTCCTTTTTGGTAAGTGACACGGCCTAAGAACGTCACAATCTTTTCAGAGACAAACTTGCGGCGTTCCACCTTCTTTTCGTTGGGTTCCACGGCGTTGTGAAGTGTGAAAACCTTTTCAGCGGGAATGCCATATTTGTTGATGACGATGTTTCGGGTGAGGTCGCTGACCGCGCACACAGCGTCGGCGGCCATCATGCCCTCTTTTTCCATGCCATACACGATTTCGTTGTAGTTGGTTTCGCCAGAGCGGTCGAATTCCGTGGCGTGCATGTGCACCACCAACGGCTTGCCGGAGACTCGTTTGGCGGCGATGCCAGCGCGGTAGGTCAGCCAGTCGTGCGCGTGAATCAGGTCGAAATCCTCATTCTTGGCGATTTCGGCTGCAATATTGGCATATTGGTTGACCTCTTGCATCAGATTAGCACCGTACTTGCCAGAGAAAATGTATTTTCGTTTCTCCCCGTTGGTGGTTTCGAATATACCACTTTCGATCTGATTGACAACGTTATAGTAGTCGTCTAAACCCACGTAAGGGATGAGCTTGCTGTTCACTTGGATGTACGAGGTCTGTCCGGATTTCAGGAAACATTCGGAAGTCCGTGGGTCAACTTCCACATCACTCCCGTTGACGATTTTGACATACGAAGTGTCTTCATCGCCGGAGGCTTTGGGCATCACGAAGGTGACCTTTACGCCGTTCAATGACAGACCTTTGGTAAGGCCATAGCAGGCGGTCCCCAATCCTCCTGAGATGTGTGGGGGAAATTCCCATCCGAACATTAATACTTTTATCGCCATAATAATTATCTGATTATCACCTATTTCTTGACTTGTTCAATTTTCCATTTCATGTAGAGCAACGCTGCCACGCTCCATGCCTGCGAGATGCAGCCGTTGGGTTTGTAAGGCGGGTCTCCATCGGTGATTTCCGCGATAGTGGAGATTCCGTAGGAACTCATGCAACTGTCGAAACGGTACAGAATGTCCGTGAGCACGTCGGGAGCGCTGTCGGGATGTACTTTCAACATGCAGTCTGTGAAGGGGAACAGCAGCCACGGCCATGCAGTGCCTTGGTGATAGGCAGCATCGCGTTCCGCTTGCGTACCCTTGTAATGACCTTTGTATTCTGGGTCTTTTGGCGACAAGGTACGGATACCTTTCTCTATGCGCAACTCCTCATCGATGCGTTTGAGTACCAATTGACGGATTTTTTCACTGAATGGTGCGTAAGGTAATGATGCGGCTATCAGCATGTTAGGACGCACCTGGAAATTTTTGTAATCCCCATTCACGTAGTCGGCCAAATAGCCTATTTCCTTTGACCAGAATGTCTCTTTGAACACTGCCGGGAAGGTGGTGGCAATGGGCTCCCATTCGATGAGAAACTCCTTGTCGTGGCTTACGCGTGCGAGTTCAAGTCCGAACTTGATGGCATTGTACCACAGGGCGTTGATTTCCACTTGGCAGCCAGTGCGCGGGGTGACGGGCTGACCGTTCACAATGGCATCCATCCAGGTGAGAGCGAGTCCGTCGCCGCCAGCCCAAATCAGTCCGTTTTCAAGCATCCTGATGTTATTCATGGTGCCGTCACGATAGGCGCACAGGATGTTTTTGATGACTTCGCCGTATTTTCCCCACAGTTTCTTGGGCTTGTTGATGTATTCGTAGTAAATTTGCAGACTGCGGATGCACCAGAGGGGAGCATCAACAGAGTTATACGAAGCTGTTTCGCCAGTGCCGATGTTCGGGAAGAGACCTTCCTTCATGTCGGCGATCATACTGTCGGTGATTTCCTCGAAAAGATCCAGATTGTTGAACGGAAGGGTGAGACCTGGCAGCGCGATGAAGGTGTCGCGTCCCCAGCGTCCGAACCAAGGGTAGCCGGCGATGATGTCGGTGCGGCCGTTGCGTTTCACGATGAACTGCTCGGCGGCGTTTTTCAGGGAGTTGGCGAAAGAGGAACGGAAGGTGTGCTGTTTTTCCTCGTGAGCATAGAATGCGGCGAGTTCAGCGGGGTTCGCCGGCACCGTGCCGATGCTCAGATACAGCTCTTTGTTCTGAACCTTTACGGTAATCGTGCCGGGACACCACAAATCTTCGTGACCGTCGTAGCCACGCTTGAGCTCCTCCTCATATTCGAGGTTGTAGTACCAGTCGGGGTGGTGCTGGTAGTACACAGGTTCCGAGAATTGGAAATAGACGGGCGTATAGCCGTCGTACATGCAGAAGCCTACGCCGTTGTCAACGGTTTGATAGCCTGTGCGGACGTTGTCGTTGGCGTGCGTGAGCTGGTGGATGTTGCGGAAAGCCAGCAACGGTTCTATTTGGAATGATACTTCGTCGATGTCGTCCAAAAAAGTGTATTTGATGATTAGCCGTTCGGCATCTTGTTGGAAGAGGAAGGACTTTTGGAAGTTGAATTTCCCGACGCGGTAGTCATAGACGGGCACACCGTCGGCGGAGAATCTTTGGAGGTATTTGTTGCCTTTCGGGTCAATTACTCGGTTCTTATATTGATGGATGCTCAAATGGAAATCCATGTCGTTGACCACGATGTTCTCATTGATGCCGGAGACCAGAAGGTGGCGTTCGCCATTGAAATTGTCCTGCGGCACGATGAAGAGACCGTGGTATTTGCGGGTGTTAAGGCCGCACAAGGTGGTGGTGGCAAAAGCTCCGGTTCTGCTGCAACGCAAAATTTCCCGATCCTCTGCGAAGCCGATGTTCACCAATTTGTCTTTGTCAAACGCGATATAACTCATCTTTTCTTTTCTATTACATTTCAATATGCTCGTAATCAAGTTAATATACATTGTCCTTTACGCTGCGATTACGGGCTGTTACATTAATTTTGCAAAGATATATTTTTTTACTGATACGCTGTGAATGTTTTTTTCATTTTTTTTTAACCTGGTTTGTGTCCTAGGGCACATTGCGTTCCTTCTGTGTCCTAGGGCTCACTGCGTTCACCCTAGGTTGACATAGGTCGGGCTTTCAGCCCTTTTTGGAAGAGGTTGTGTGTTGGGGGAATCGAAGAGGTATCGTTCGTCGAAAGGAACATTGTTCTTTGTGAGGAGTTGGATGTATTCATCATGAGCGGTGACCTGTTGGTGGTGTTCCTCTTGTCGTGCAATGTAACGTTTGGTTTTGGGACAGACGGATTCGCTTACGGAGAAAGCACCGTATCCAGGTTGCCATGCGAATCCGGCATAATGATTCCCTTTGGCTTTCAGCCATTTGCTGCTGATGGCCTTGACGGATTCCATCACTTTCGCCAAAGAGATGGTTTTAGATAGAGCAAATAATACATGTACGTGGTTGCCCACTCCGTTGATTTGAAGAGTGGTACACCCTTTTTTGTTGAATAGCGTATTCAGATATTGGTATAGTTCAATTCTGTCCTCTTTGAGAATTTCCGGACTGTTGTATTTGATATGCCAAATGGCGTGTACGAGGTTTTTTGATAATGATTGTGACATAACGTTTTATTTTGCCGCGAATATACCATAATAATCATTACAAAATGTTGCTAAATAGTTGATTTTTAATATGCTAAAAAAACCTATGATGATGCAGAAAACAATTCGAATAATGCAAAAAACAATAAAAACAATGGAACAATACCGAATAATTGAAAAATACCGCCCCACACCAAATCCACTCGATTTCGCAAAAAAAACCAAAACACCTACCAAAAAGGGCTGAAAGCCCGACCTATGTCAGCCCAGGGTGAGCGTAGCGAGCCCTGGGGTGTTCAATGAATGATGATCAATGATGATCGATCAATGATGATCGATCAATGATGATCGATCAATGATGATCGATCAATGATGTTCGATGAAAAACAAAACAAAAAAATCCCGGACCGAAGGCCCGGGATTTTTGTAAAAGGTATTAAACCGAAGGATTTAGCGAGCGACCGTGAATTTTTTGGTCGTTGTGCCATTTTCGGTCTCAATCTTCACCGTATATACACCGTTAGCGAAGCTGTTGGTGTTGATTTGGGTGTTGACATCGTTAGCATTGTATGAACCCACCATTTGACCCATCATGTTGTAAACTTCAACACGGTTGATGTTGGCGGTTGCATTGATGTAGAGAACGTCCTTGACAGGGTTCGGGTAAATCTTGGTGTTCAAACCATGATTTTCGATACCCGTACCAGGAGTCACGCTGAAGTTATCAAGGTTCATCCAGAACATGTCGGTGCAGTCGAAGTGACGGATAGCGATGTGGATGTTTTGACCACCGTAAGGCAAGTTGACAAGTTTCTCTTTCCACTCGCCTTGTTCACGAGGACCGCCATTTTCGTCAAGATCTTCCTCATAGAGGAGTGTGAAGTTGTTCGGAGCAATGCCAGAGGTGGAAACATATACACCGTAGTGCTCGTTAGCCCAAGATGCATCTTGAGCATTGACGTAGAATGACAGTGTTGCACCTTGGCTAGGAATAGCTAATGCAGGAGAAATCAACCAGTTGTCAGGAGTGAGAGCACCGAGGTCGTTGTCGTATGAAGCTGAGGAAATACAACCTTCGCCTTCGTAAGGATTCATACCAACGCTCATCCAGGAAAGACCGTCTCCGTCTTCGTCAAGAATGGTCCAGCAGCTACTGAGTTCTGCTTCGAATTCTTCGATGAACGGGATGGCAACAGGGGCAGAGCAATCCACGGCGTTACCGGAGACATGGATGGTTTCGCTGGTTGTACCGCTGGTCAGAGTGATGTTGCCGCTGTGGTTGCCAGGAGTGCTCGGGTTGTAACGCACATAGAAAAGACCGCCATCAGCAGGAAGGGTAGCGGTAGAAGCGAAAGAGATGCCATTGGTGGAAACTTCGAAGTTAGCAGGAGCATTGACAGTAATGTCGTTGGCCAGCAAAGCGCCTACAACAGAAGCGGGAAGCTCGTTAGAAGGTGTTCCATACATGATAGAGCCGAAAGACATGCTCTCAGGAGCAACAATCATTGTGGGTTGTGCGAGTTCGGTCAATGAAAGGTTGTCAATATAGAAAACATCGTCTTCTTCAAACATACCATAATACAAACCAGTGCCAAGCTCAGAAACGCCGATGGCCAAATATTTTGTGCCAGCAGGGACAACGGTGGTGAAATCGGCGAATTCGTCAACAGCGCAGAGGTTGTCGCTTTGCCATGTGAAGCTGTTGGGGTTGTTGTCGGTGGTGGAGTAACCTACGTGGAAATAGGTAGGCTCAGTGGCGCTGGTGCCGAAGTAGTTGATGTATTGGAATGACACCAACATAGCGTTTGTGGTGTGGATTTCAGGGGTGATGAGCATGTCAACAGCTCCAATGCCGATTGCATAATCGCCTTCAACACCCGTACCAGCAGCGAAGAAATAGGTAGGATCATAACCAACGGTCCAGCAAAGTGGAGGAGCGATTGCATCGTTGAAGTCGAAAGAGTAGGGCAGAGAAGCAATACCGCCGGAACAATCAACAGCGCTACCAGTCAGAGCGACTGTTTCGCTGAGCGTGCCGTCGGAGACGGTGAGGTTTTGAGTGAAAGTGCCAACAGCGGTGGGAGCGAATCTGACGTAGAAAGTACGGTTGGCAACAGCTGTGTTGCTAGCAGGAATGGTTGCAGTTGCTGCGAAGTTGATGCTGTCGATGGAAACTTCGAAAGGAGCAGCCACACTTAATGTGATAGGAGTGGTGATGCTGATTGCGGTGAGTTCCACTTCCTCAACGTCAGAGATGGTTCCCATAGGTTCAGTGCCAAAATCGATGGCATCTAAGTTGAGGGCTATGGAAGGTGTAGCATTTCCGACACTGATGTTGTCAACATAGAGGTAGAATTGATAGTTGCCATAATAATCGATAGCAAAATATTTAGTGCCAGCAGGGAGTTCAAGGGAAACTTGTGTCCAAGTGGTGGCCACATTAGTGAAGTCAGCCAGTTGGGTGAAGCTGCTGAGGCTGTTATTCGTTGTAGAATACAGAACTCTGAAATTCTCCGAACTATTGTAACCTTTATAGAAGAAAGATAACACGTAAGCGTCATTGCCGGTTAAGGTCAGTTCGGGAGAAATGAGGTATTGATTGTAGTCAGTGGCAGTGCTGTAACTGCTGAAACGGAAATCATAATCGCCTTCGTAAGCGCTCGCATCCGCATAAATACCGAAACGGTCGTCATTGGCGGGATCCGCGCTGACCATGCTCCAGCAATCAATAGTGCTCTCAAAACCTTCGGTGAAGGGAATCGTGATGTTGCTGCAGTCAAGACCAGCACCCGTCAGTGTGATGGTGGCATCCGTGGCACCTGTGGAGGAGAGAGTTACAGTACCATTGGAAACGCCTACTGTTGTCGGGGTGTAGCGAATAGTAAGGGTGCCGCCAGTCGTCGGGATAGTAGCTGTGGTAGCGAACGTGGTACCGTCAGTGGAAATCTCAAACGGAGCTGTTGTGGTAGCTGTTACAGGGGCGGTGAGAAGGTAGTTGTTCACTGTGACATTGCTGGTCGCAGAGCTGCCCAGAAGCACATTGCCGAAGTTCACAGCTGTGGGGGAAGGAGCAATGGTAGGGCTGGTGGGGTTAACGGAGATGGTAAGTTGGCAAGCGTCCTGATCTCCATTTCTGATCATCTGGAAATGGTAAATGTTGCCGTTCTCAAAGACATAGTCGTCCGCACGTGTGGGGTCAATGCCGCCGCCTGCGATCCACATTCTGTCATTAGGGGTAGGATTGGTGATGCAGAAGTCGTAGGTACCTGCGGGAATGGTAATGGTGGCAGTGCCGTCATAAATAATGTTCTGGGTGGTGAGGCTACCGTCAGCTCCGACAGGAACTGTGTACTCGAATTCCGCATAGACGGAAGCAGCCACGTCTCCACCGTCACTCAAAGGACCGGTCGCAGGAATGACGGTGCCGAAAGTGTTGTGGTCAGCATCCAACAGAAGTTGGTAGCCAGAACCATCTTGCCACACATCGTGGGCTTCCAAAATGATTGTTACCTGCGCTTTCGCACAGAATGTCAACGCCAAAAACGCGACAAATAAAGTAAAAATCTTTTTCATTTTTTTTTGGTTTTGATGAATAATAAGGTTAATTGAATTGTTGTTTTTATTCTTTAAATTCCTTTACAAACATTATCAATTTAATCTGCAAAAATACATTTTTTTTAGATGTGTTGCTTTTCCCCAAATTTTTTTTTTAAAAAATTTTGTTGCGCTAGAATAGGAAAATGTTTTTTATAGAAAGAAAAGGTTTTATAATCATTAGGTAATCACAGCTTTTTTTATATTTTTGCGCACTTAAAATCGGAAACTTGTAAAGATGGAAAATGCTGTTCTAACAGTCTCGGAAATACGTGAATGCGAGAGATTTACCATGCAGAAACAAGGTATCTCTTCTTTGCAGTTGATGGAGCAGGCCGGTGCTGCTTGCGCCGAAACCTTATACTATAATGTGTTGTTGTATGATATACAGGATGTCTATTTCTATGTTGGCACAGGCAATAACGGCGGCGATGGAGTGGTAATGGCTATTCAACTTCTGGAGGAGCACCATCTCACCAATCAACTCCATCTCGTGATTTGTGCACCGGAAAATGCCAGATATAGCAGTGAAATGGAATATCAACTGCAACGCTGGCAGACAGTTTCCGAGCAGTACGAAAACGCACATACCATACACTATTCCGCTGATAATCAGCTTCTAGAAAGAGAAGAGGACATTGTCGTGGATGCCCTTTTCGGTATCGGACTCAACAAACCTGTTACAGGATTCTTTGCCGATGTGATCCGACATATCAATGAATCGCCTGCCTACGTGGTTTCGGTGGACGTTCCTTCGGGACTCTTCTCTGACCAACATACGCCAGACAACAACGCGGTGGTCATTGCGGATAAGGTCCTGAGTGTCCAATTCCAAAAAACCGCCTTCCTCCTGCCAGAGAATAATGGTTATGTTGGAGAGATTGAAGTGGTGGATATTGGTATGGAATTGTCTGATAATCTTGAGAATATAAAGAGGATGACGTTGGAAAAAGACGGAATGCTTCGTCTGTTCCGTCCGCGTCCGCGTTATGCGCACAAGGGAACATTTGGGCATGGACTGTTGGTGGCCGGTTGCGAACGGATGCCGGGTGCGGCGGTGTTGGCAGCTAAGTCTGCCATGCGCGGCGGCATGGGAAAGCTAACCGTCCATTCCGTGAAGTCTGTATGCCAAACGTTGGCCATCACCCTTCCGGAAGCTATCCATCATCTTGATGATAATGAACAGTATGTCAGTAGAATAGATTGGAACTCTTTGCCGGAGAATCTCAATGCAGTAGCTTTGGGCCCCGGCTTGGGGACACAGAAACCGACGGTCGCGGTGATGAAAGACATCCTCGATACGGTGAAGTTCCCGCTCGTCATCGATGCTGATGCGTTGAACATGTTGGCGGAAAACAGAACGTGGCTCGCGTTCCTGCCACCGTATAGCATCTTGACTCCGCATTTTGCTGAATTTGAGCGGCTTGCCGGTAAGCCCTCCGACGACTTCGACCGTCTGGAGCGTGCGAAACAGTTCGCCCAACGCTATACGGTTATCCTCGTCTTGAAAGGCCATCATACGGTAGTCACACTCCCTGACGGACGGCAGTTTTTCAACACCACCGGTAATGCGGGTATGGCCACGGCAGGTAGCGGCGATGTGCTTACCGGATTGATACTCTCGCTGTTGGCGCAAGGTTACCCGCCCGAACACGCCGCTATGCTGGGCGTTTTCCTGCACGGTGCCGCCGGCGATGCCTACGCGCACGACAACGATCCGCGTACCCTCATTGCCTCCGATTTGCCGGAATATTTGTCCGATGGAATATTGGCGATGAAGAACGTTGAATGGCGATGAAGAACGATGAAAATATTGATGAATATATGACGATGAATATGATAAAACAAACGATTACAACGATGTTCGTGTTGATGTTTACGATGGCTGCGGTGGCACAGGTGAACATCAACATCACGATGAAGCTGGATCAGAAGTTCGATTCTGTGTTCGTGAAGAGTGAGGCCAAGTTGCAAACCAAGAAGGTGTTGCGTGCTCCCTTCGGTCCATCGGTGACCTTACATGACAAGGAGTCGATGAAACCTGGTATGTATGAGATCTTAGGTGACAGTACATTCCTTGGGGTCATTCTGATTCCGAACGAAAAGAAACAGAATTTTACATTGACCATTGACAATGAGGATGTTACGTTTGTGAATTCAAAGGATAATACGGGTTATTACAACTATCTGAAGGGTATTGCTCAATACAACAAACGTTTGGATTCCTTGAATGGCGTATTCCAGAATGCACAGAAGAGTGGTCTTCCGCAATACATGCTCAAGGTGCTGGTTGATTCGCTTTCCGCCTCTGCCCGCCACATCAACGATGAGATGCGTGATTATCAGAAAAGAGTCGCCGCTGCCAATTCGAACACGTTTCTTGGCTCTATCGTGGCCACGTTAACTTACCTGCCCGACCCGCCGCAAGAGGTGCTCAACGATCGTAAATTGTTCCACCGTTACTACATTGAACATTTCTTCGATAACTTCGCTTGGAACGATCCGCGTATCTTCAACTCCGTTGTGGTAGCTCAAAAGATGAAGGAAATATGCAATCTGATTTACCAATTGGACAATCCTGAATTTGATACACTTCTGGTGGCTGCCCTCAACAAAGCGAAAGTCAACCAGACTTCTTACGAGTATCTTTTTGATGAATTGGAGTATGTCCTTGGTCGTAACATCTCTCCCTATAAGGTGGAGCATACCTACATTGCAATACTTAAGGATGCCATGCAGTATCCTAAGTTGGATCAAGACCGTAAAAGACGCTATACGAGAGAGTTGGGCTTTATTGACAAGAACCACGCAGGGGACACAATTCCGAACTTTTCGTTGGTACTTGCCAATGGCGATACCACAACCATGTACGACATTCAAAGCGAATACACCATACTTTACCTTCAACATCCTACCTGCCCGACCTGCCATAAAGTGCGCAACCTCATGAAAGACTATGCCAAATTGAACAAGGCGATTGAGTCTGGAAAACTGAAAGTGGTGATGGTCTATTTCGAGGACGACCCGAAGGTTTGGAACAACTACATCACCTCCCGTGAGGCCAACCCGAAATACGTGCAAGGCTGGAACTTTGACCAATCCATCGATGACAATAACCTCTTTGACACACGCACCATTCCTTACATGTTCCTCCTCGATAAAGACAAAAAGGTTATCAAGAAAGACTTGTTGTACAATGAGATAGAGCCTTACATCGAGTACTTGAGAATCTATTGACGATGAAATTGACAAACAAAGGAACGATATAAACCAATAAACGCCTAAACAAGTAAACGTTAAACCAAAACCCAAAAGATATGACAGAAAATTTGTTCATGGTAATCTTCATAGTAGTCATAGCCTTCCTCCTGTTCTTGGACTTGGGCATTTTGCATAAGAAAGACCATGTGGTAACCTTCAAGGAATCAGCAGGATGGACGACGGTATGGGTGGTCCTTTCACTGCTTTTCTTCATGTTGATCCGTTTCCAAGGCGATAAAATCGTGAATGTTCACGACAAGGAGCATTTCGTAGAGCAGAACAAACTATACGAACATGGTGTGACGTATGACGACGCGCTTTCGTGGGATGAAAACATCAAGCAATACAAGAAGCAGCTTTCGTTGGAGTACCTCACCGGTTATTTGATCGAGTTGTCGCTCTCCATCGACAATGTTTTCGTGATGATCATGATTTTCCTGTCGTTCGGTGTAGCCAAGGAGTATTACCACCGTGTGCTGTTTTACGGCATTTTGGGGGCGATAGTACTGCGATTCATCTTCATTTTCGCGGCGGGGGCACTGATACAGCGTTTCCATTGGCTTCTGTTCGTTTTCGGTGGCTTCTTGATATATTCCGGTATCAAGATGTTCATAGACCGGAACAAGACGGAGAGCATTGATGTGGAGCACCACCCTGTGGTCAAGTTCCTGACCAAGCGGAAGCTGAGCACGCCGCAGTTCCACGGCCATGATTTCTTCACGAAGGTGGATGGTCGTTGGCTTTGCACGCCGTTGTTTGTGGTGCTGATGATCATCGAGTTTTCGGACATCATTTTCGCTTTCGACTCGATTCCGGCTATTTTCTCGGTCACCCATGACCCGCATATCGTCTTTTTCTCCAATATTTTCGCCATTTTGGGCTTGCGTTCCATGTTCTTCATGTTGGAGAGCATTATGGACAAATTCGCCTATTTGCGTATCGGTTTGTCGGTATTGCTGACCTTCATTGGTGTGAAGATGTTCCTGCCGTTGGTGGGTGTCGAAGTCGGCATTGTGGCCTCCCTGGTGGTGATTATCTCCATCCTGACCCTCAGCATTTTGTTGTCTGTGCTGTTCCCCCCGAAAAAGGAGGAATGTTAAAATAAGGTTGCGTGGTATCTGTAGAGCCGTCATATCATGGCGGCTCTACGAAAATGTATTGCGATTTGCGGATTATTACACAAATACCGCCGTTTTCCCGCATTGTTTCAGGAATTCGGCAATGGTTTCCTTGGCTTTTTCTTCAGCCTTGCAACGGTTTTCGGGCGTGTTGTAGCGCAGTTCGATTTTGCGTTCCACACGCTGGATCATAGGTTTGGCATCGAATTGCACGGCACTTTCTTCCGCTTCGCTATCCGACTTGAACCATGAAGAGAGCGTGGATTGCGAGAAATCAACATCGGGCAGGCAAACCTGGACGGTATCAGTACCTTCGATGGGAGAGTACTGCACTTTGTCGAGGTCCATGGTCAGATTCACCTGTTGCTTGAGGATTTGCACGCAGTCATGTTTTTTCTTGAAGAGGCCGTTGTTTTTACCTAACACCGAACTGCCCACGCCGCTGCCCCAGAAAGCGTCCTTGACATAATCTTCTGTGACAGTGGTGTATAAGTATAGAATTCCGATGGGCCGTGTCGCCTCGATGACGGCAGGCGTATCCTTTAGGGTAATCACTTCGGAGTCCGTTTTATGCGTGATTTTACTGAAGAGCGCCACACCTGCGACGAGCAGGATGATCACGATGGCGTATTTGATGTACTTCGGGTTCATTTTTTTTTGTTTTGTTTGTTTCCACACTGCGCTTCGCTTGTGTGGGGTTATTAGCATCTTGTCGTATCTTCTTCGCTTACACCCCACACTGCGCTTCGCTTGTATGGGGTTATTTGCACTTCGTGCGTTTTGCCTCTCCGAGGCTGCTCAAGGAATATATCTAAATGAATATGGGGTGTAGTCCGATGGCGGTGAGGAGGGAGGTGAAGACGGTTTCGGTGTTGTGGGTGAGTTCTTCGGAGAGTTGTTGTTGGAGACCTTTTTCCTGGTGGAGAACGTCTTCGAAGGCCATATTCTTGATTTGCTGGATGGTGGTTTCGCCCACTTTGTCGCGCAAACCAGTGGAAAGGGTCACAATTTCGTCCGGGTTGGTGATGGGATTGAAGGATTTGTCGATGATTTTCGGTTTAGGTAGTCGAATTTGCACGGAGTCCTCGCCGATGAAAGTGATGTCGCTTTCTTTCAGCTCGGCGAGGTCGATGCCGTAGCGGATGGTCACATCGACAGGAATCACGGCCAAGCGTTTTCCAAGTTTCCATTTTGTTGGGTTCAGCGAGGCGATTTGGGTTTCAGAGTCATAGACACCCATCTTGCGGACGGTCACTTCCGTGGTGGCTATCTGCGACTGTGCGTGAAGTATTCCTAAAATTTCATTTTTGTCAGGAGTCGTAGGTACGTTCTCCAGTTTCTTAGCAGGCCATAAGATCACGGCAATCAGTGCCAGAATGCTTACGGCCAGCATGATCCAATATTTTCGGTTCATAACATGAAAATTATTACAACTGCAAAGATACAAAAAATGGGAGTTGGTTTAAAATGAAAATTGTAGGTTTCAAGGAGGCAGATCTTTTTTTTCTACCAAACAGGGCGCGACCGCACCGGTCTCGCCCTGTTGTAATGCAGAATTTCACTTCTCCGCCTGCATTCCCGCCAACACCATCCGCAACTCCCAGAATTCGAAATCGTCGCCTAAAACTTCACGCGCGGCGTTCAACGACGTGTCTTCTGTGTCGCGAAAATATTCTTCGATGATGTCGTATTTTTCTTTTTCAATGAAGTCGGTGGCGGCGTATTCCCCTTGCTCCACAAAACGCGCAATATGACCGTAAATAGTCGATTGGGCCAACCCACGCTCTGTTGCTATCTCCTCTACCGTCATCCCCTTGTCAATCATTCTTTTAGTAATCAGGTACGTCTCTCCCTTCGGCGGCTTCGGCTTGGCCGGTTTGTCTTCCGACAGCTCAATTTCAGCCATCTCATTGTCAAGAAGTTCCATCCCGGAATAGACTCTGACGATGTTGACGATGTCCCGTCCGAAGGCTTTGACGCGTTTGGGTCCTATGCCTTCGATTTGTTTGAGTTCGGCCAAACTGACAGGCCTTACCTTTGAAATCTCTTTCAACGTTTTGCTCGGAATGATATTGTATAGTTCTGCATCTTCTTCTTCCGCTTTGTCAGCCCGCCAAGCGTTCAAGGCAGCATAGAGTGTGCTCTTTTCCATCACGCCTTCCTTGATGGTGTATTTGGATTTGGTCGCTTTTTCCGCTTCTAATAGCTTGATAGCCTTGATTTTATGATATTCTTCTACACTAAACTTCTTCTCATAGCCTTCTAAACAGCCGATTTTGACAACGCTTTCGTCTCTCAGCTGTTTTAGAATATCCGTAATCTGCTCATTTACAGTTTTATTATCAGTTTTGAAAGGCAGTTTTTGTATATTGTCGGTGATGGTTTGCAGATGTTCTTTGAAATAGGCTCCCCCTTTTTGTAGGCGTTCCTGTAAGGCAGGATTGGCTTCGCAAAGTCCCTCTTGATGCAGTCTTTGAACTTGTATTGCAAACTTTTGTGACACGTTTAGCATCTCGCTTTTAAAACTGTCGTGAAGTCGTACCAATTCTTGTAACATGGCTCCTTCAAATAAGGACAGATTGTCGGTCACCACTTTTGCCAATCGACCTGTTGTACGATAGATTTCTTGAAAATCAATCAGTTCCAGTATTGTGGTGAGTTCGTAATCTTTACGCAGTATATCTACTTTTTCCTGCGATGGTTCCTTTTCGGGCATCTTTTCCATAAAGTAATCCACGATGCCGTCGTTGACGAGTGCGTTGGAGCTGATTTTGGTTTTCAGGACGAGGCCTTCGAGGGAGGTGCAGCGGCTGAGAGCTACATATACTTGCCCGTGCGCGAAGGCTTGTTGCGCATCCACAATTAGCTTGTCGAAGGTGAGGCCTTGACTCTTATGGATGGTTACTGCCCAGGCGAGTCGGAGCGGAATCTGCGTGAAACTTCCAATTTCCTGCTCCTCAATCTGTTGGTTCTCCTCGTTGAGGGTGTAATCCATGTTTTGCCACACGACAGGTGATACGTGTATGCGTTCGTTCCCGCATGTGACTTCCAATTCACCAGTATCTTCATTATAAGCTGTTAGTTGTCCGATTTTCCCGTTGTAGTACGCCTTTTCGGGATTCGGGTCGTTTTTCACAAACATCACCTGTGCCCCGATTTTCAATTCCAGTTCTTCCTTAGTAGGGTAGAGTTGTTGTGGGAAAGTACCCTTGATTTCTGCTTTGAAGTATCGACTTTTGCTTTTCAGTGAACGCAGTCTGGATTCATTGATGTTATCTGCTTGTGAGTTGTGGGTTGTCAATGTGATATAGCCATCGGAAGGCTTGAAATCAGGGATATAGCGGCTGTTTAGCAGTCGTATGCAGTCAGCGTCCATTAGGTTGTCGCGCACCTTGTTGAGCAGGGTGATGAAGTCGGTGTCGTGTTGGCGATAGATATGTTCCAGTTCAACGCATAGGTAATCGCTACGTTGTAGTACGTAACTGCCGAAGAAATAGACGGTTTTGTAATAGGGGGCGAGTACTTCCCATTCTTCTGGTTTGGCCACCGGCGCGAGTTGGTGTACATCGCCAATCATCAGGACTTGTACCCCTCCGAATGGTCGTGATGAGCGTCTTGCGCGTCGCAGTACCGCATCCACCGCGTCCAGAACATCTGCCCTCACCATGCTGATTTCATCGATGATCAGCAGGTCGAGAGTGCGCATGATCTTTAATTTCGTGCCTCTGATTTTTTGATATTGAGCTGCTAACTCTTTGCTGCCGTATGATGAATGTTTTTGTGCTCCCTCTGGAACTTGCGGGCCGAAGGGAAGTTGGAAGAACGAATGGATGGTTTGTCCGCCGGCGTTGATGGCGGCTACCCCCGTAGGGGCCACGACGACCATGCGCTTGTGTGTTTTTGTCGGTAAACTTTTCAGGAATGTGGTTTTTCCTGTGCCGGCTTTACCGGTAAGGAAGATGTGTGCATCGGTGTGCAGTACCAAGTCTTCTACAAACTGAAGTTTCTGATTGACAAAGGTTTTTCCGTCTTTTAAATTTTCATTGGTCATAATAAATTGTTTTAAAGTTCAACGTGCAAAGATACACTTTTTAATAAAAAAGGCTTCCAAAAGGAAGCCTTTTTTTTTAATATTAAAATGTTCGATTATCCGTTGAACACTTTGTCGAGGGTTACTCCGCGCACTTGAGCCACGGTGTAAGCGTCGCGCATTTTGGAGAGTGCGCTGATGGTAGCTTTCACCACGCTGTGGGGGTTGGAGGAGCCTTTTGACTTTGCGAGCACGTTCTTCACGCCCACGCTCTCGAATACGGCACGCATAGCACCGCCGGCGATCACACCGGTACCAGGAGCTGCAGGTTTCATGAAGACATCGGCGCCGCTGTACTTACCTTCACCTGCGTGAGGGATTGTACCTTTCAGAATCGGCACTTGGATGAGGTTCTTTTTCGCGTCTTCCACGCCTTTGGAAATCGCGGTCGAGACTTCGCGGGCTTTACCAAGACCATAGCCTACGATACCGTTTTCATTACCAACGACTACGATGACAGCGAAGCTGAAGATTCGACCACCCTTGGTGACCTTCGTCACTCTGTTGGTAGCGACCACGCGCTCTTTGAGTTCGAGGTCGGCTGCTTTTACTTTCTTGATATTTTCGTTAGCCATAGTTTTGATTATTAAAATTTAAGACCACCTTCTCTAGCTGCGTCAGCCAAAGATTTTACTCTACCATGATATAAGTAACCGTTACGGTCGAAGACAACTTCCGTGATGCCGGCAGCGAGAGCGCGGGTAGCGATTTCCTTGCCCACGAGTTTAGATTTCTCGCATTTGGTCATCTTTTGGGAAGCGATGTCGGGCAACTTGGAAGATGCAGACACCAAGGTAACACCGGCTTCATCGTCAATAACTTGCACATAGATATCGCGATTGCTTCTGAAGACGGACATTCTGGGACGAACCGGAGTACCGCTAACGATCTTGCGAATGCGGTTTTTAATCCTTTTTCTTCTATATTCTTTTTTATTGTAAGCCATAATATCAAATTTTGACGATTATTTTTCAGCCGATTTGCCGGCTTTCTTTCTAACATACTCTCCTTCGAAGCGGATACCTTTGCCTTTGTAGGGTTCGGGTTTACGGTAGGAGCGGATCTTGGTTGCCACTTGGCCCAACAGCTGTTTGTCGATGCAGTTCAGGATGATGATCGGGTTTTTACCTTTCTCATTGATGGTCTGCACGGTGATTTCCTTCGGGAAGTCGAACAGGATGTTGTGGGAGTAACCCAGACCCATGTCGAGTTGATGGTCGCCTTTGGCTTCGGCCTTGTAACCGACACCGATGACTTCCAGCTTCTTGGAGAAGCCTTGGGAGACGCCGGTGATCATGTTGTTGAGCAGGGCTCTGTAGAGGCCGTGCATGGAGCGGTCGCGTTTGGAGTCGCTCGGGCGTTTCACATGGAGGTGTCCGTCTTCAATTTCGAAAGTGATGCGTTCATCGACATACTGTTGCAGTTCGCCTTTCGGGCCCTTCACAGTCACGATGTTGGACTTCTCGTCTCTTTTCACTTCAACCCCTGCGGGGATGGCGATTTGTAATTTTCCTATTCTTGACATAACTTCCTCCTCCTATTAACTGATGTAACAAATAACTTCGCCGCCAACGTTTTGAGCTTTTGCTTCCTTGTCGGTCATCATGCCGTGGGAAGTGGAGACGATAGCGATGCCGAGGCCGTTCAACACGGAGGGCATTTCTTTGGCGCCCACGTATTTACGAAGACCTGGGCGGCTGACGCGTTGGATCTCGCTGATGGCGGATTGTTTGGTTGCAGGATGATATTTCAAAGCGATTTTGATCGTTTTGGGCATAGTGTCATCCACAAATTTATAGTTCAAGATATAACCTTTGTCGAAAAGGATTTTGGTTATAGCTTTTTTCTCGTTGGAAGCGGGGATTTCGACCACTTCATGATGAGCGCGGATAGCGTTTCTCAAACGAGTCAAATAATCTGATATGGGATCGGTATTCATAATTTAATCTTCTTCATTTAGGTTTACCAACTTGCTTTTTTTACTCCGGGGATCTTGCCGGCGAGTGCCAACTCTCTGAAGTCGATACGGGAGAGGCCGAACTGGCGCATATAGCCTTTCGGACGTCCGCTCAGCTTGCAGCGGTTGTGCATGCGGATCGGGTTAGAGTTCGGGGGTAATTTCTGAAGTGCGATATCGGCAGCTCTTTTGGCTTCGTAATCATCGCCTTTCATGATTTTCTTCAGTTCTGCGCGTTTGGCGGCATATTTAGCGACCATTTTCGCTCTTTTGATTTCTCTTGCTTTTAAAGATTCTTTTGCCATGATTACTTACTTTTGGTTTTTAAAGGGTAAGCCGAATTCTTTCAACAGGGCGAGACATTCCTTGTCGTTGTGAGCTGTGGTCACGAAGGTGATATCCATACCGTTGATTTTCAAAACTTTGTCGATATCGATTTCGGGGAAGATGATTTGTTCGGGAATACCGAGCGTATAGTTACCGCGACCGTCGAAGCCCTTGTCGCTGATACCGCGGAAGTCGCGGATACGGGGGATAGAGACGGTGATGAGGCGGTCGAGGAATTCGTACATGCGGTCACCGTGAAGGGTCACGCGCACGCCGATGGGCATACCTTTTCTCAACTTGAAGTTGGAGATATCCTTCTTAGATTTAGTGGGCACAGCCTTTTGACCGGCGATGAGGGTCATTTCCTGAACACCTGCATCGATGAGTTTCTTGTCGGCGATGCCGAATTTGCCGAGGCCTTGGTTGAGGCAGATCTTGGTGATTCTGGGCACGCGCATCACGGATTTGAATCCGAATTGTTCTTTGAGCGCGGGCAGGACCTCGTTCTGGTATTTTTCTTTATATCTCGGTGTGTACATTACTTGATCTCCTCTCCTGACTTTTTAGAATATCTGACTAATTTACCTTTATCGTTCAACTTTCTACCTACGCGGGTAGCGTTTCCTTTAGCGTCAACCACCATAAGGTTGGAGATGTGGATCGGGGCTTCTTTCTTAATGATGCCGCCGTTAGGTGCAGCCGCGCTGGGCTTGGTGCTTTTGGACACCATGTTGCAGCCTTCCACCAGGGCTTTGTTTTCCTTGGGGAGGACTTCCAGCACCTTACCTTGAGTTCCTTTGTACTCACCGGTAATCACTTTTACAGTGTCGCCTTTTTTAATTTTCAGTTTCATTCCTTTTTTTGTTTTAATGTTCGTCAATTGGTCTTTGTCAATTGTATAATAAATGAATTATTGACTTGATTATAACACCTCGGGTGCCAAAGACACGATTTTCATGAATTGTTTTTCACGCAACTCACGGGCAACGGGTCCGAAGATACGGGTTCCGCGAAGTTCGTCGGCAGCGGTCAGCAGGACCACGGCGTTGTCGTCGAACTTGATATAGGAGCCGTCATTTCTGCGGACGTGGCGTTTGGTGCGCACGACCACGGCTTTGGACACGGTGCCGGCTTTGACTTGGCCGGAGGGGATGGCACTCTTGATGGCCACGACGATCTTGTCGCCCACGCGTGCATAGCGTTTCTTGGTGCCGCCCAATACGCGGATGCAGAGCACTTCTTTCGCGCCGCTGTTATCCGCAACTGCTAATCTTGATTCTTGCTGTATCATAATTACTATTTAGCCTTTTCTACGATTTCAATTAAACGCCAGCATTTGTTCTTGGACAAAGGTCTGGTTTCCATAATTCTCACTCTGTCACCGATACGGCACTCGTTTTTCTCGTCGTGTGCCATGAATTTGGTGGAACGTTTCAGGAACTTGCCATAGATGGGGTGTTTCATCTTGCGTTCGACCTTGATGACGATAGATTTGTCCATCTTGTCGCTCACGACAATGCCTTCTCTCACTTTTCTGTTATTTCTTTCCATATTATTATCAGTGATAGGGGTTATTTATTCTCGTTCATTTCGCGTTTGCGCAGTTCCGTCAAGAGGCGGGCGATGTCTCTGCGTTGAGCCTTGATCAGTTGGGGGTTTTCCAGCGGGGAGATGGCGTGGTTGAGGCGCATCGTGACGAGTTTGTCTTTCTCGGTGGCCAGTTTTTCCCGGATTTCGGGGGTGGTCAGTTCGTTGATTTCTTGTTGTTTCATACTATTCTCCTCCTATTAAATTTCTGCTGAATAATCTCTTCTGACAATAAATTTCGTATGCACGGGCAGTTTTTGTGCGCCGAGTCTCATAGCCTCGCGGGCGACTTCCAACGGGATGCCGTCGGCTTCGAAAAGAATGCGGCCCGGGCTTACGCGTGCGGCGTAGTATTCGGGGGTACCCTTACCTTTACCCATACGGACACCCAAACCCTTGGCGGTCACGGGGCGGTCGGGGAAGATACGGATCCAGAGCTGACCCTGACGCTTCATCTCACGGGTGATAGCCTGACGGGCAGCCTCAATTTGGCGGGCGGTGATCCAGTACTGGTCCAGCGTTTTCAGTGCGAAGGAGCCGAATGAGATTTCAGAGCCACGCTTGGTGATCTTCTTCATTCTGCCCTTCTGCGGCCTTCTGTATTTGAGTTTTTTCGGTTGTAACATTGCTTTTAATGTTTTAAGGATTATTTATTGATTTACCGGCATCTTGGCGTCGGTTTAATTATTGTGATTTCTGTTGTTGTTGCGGTTGCGGTTGTCGCGGTCTCTGCGCGGTCCGCGGAACATCTTCTTGCCGTTGTTGGACGGGCGTTGTTCCTTGGCAGCCTCGTTAGCGAAGAGGTCACGTTTACCATAGACGATGCCGCGGCAGATCCACACTTTGATGCCGATGCAGCCGTAGGTGGTGTGAGCCTCCACGGGAGCGTAGTCGATGTCGGCACGAAGGGTGTGCAACGGGATACGGCCATCTTTGAAGTGCTCAGCGCGTGCGATTTCGGCGCCGCCGAGACGACCTGCCACTGTCACCTTGATACCCTCAGCCTGAGCGCGCATGGTGGATGCGATGGCGGTCTTCACTGCCTTTTTATAAGTCACGCGGCCTTCGATCTGACGAGCGATGTTCTGAGCCACCAGCTGTGCGTCGAGGTCGGGGCGTTTGACTTCCATGATGTTGATTTGGATCTCCTTGCCGGTGATCACTTTCAGTTCCTCTTTCACGCTGTCGACTTCTGCGCCGCCTTTTCCGATGATGACACCGGGACGACCAGCGCTGATGGTCACCGTGACGAGTTTTAAGGTTCTCTCAATGTAGATTTTCGAAATGCCGGCTTTTGAGAACTTAGCATTTAAATACTTTCTAATTTTGTCATCTTCGACGATTTTACCGGCGAAATTTTTGCCGCCGTACCAATTAGAGTCCCAGCCTCTTACAATACCGAGGCGCAAGCCGATAGGATTAACTTTTTGACCCATACTTTACTTTATTATTTTTGTGATTCTTCAATATTTTCAACTCGTACATTCTCCTCGTTGCGGTCGCCGAGAATCAAGGTCACATGGTTGGAACGCTTGCGGATGCGGGCAGCACGGCCTTGGGGGGCAGTGCGGATACGCTTGAGCATTCTGCCGCCGTCAACCATGATGGTCTTTACATACAGGTCGGCATCCTCAAGACGCTTGCCGTCGTTCTTCACCTGCCAGTTAGCCACAGCTGACTTGAGCAGTTTCAATAATTTCTCGGATGACTCTTTGTGGGAGTACTTCAACACATTCATGGCGTAATCTACGTTCTTGCCACGAATGACGTTGGCCATAATTCTGGTCTTGCGCGGTGAGGTCGGATTATCCACTAATCGGGCCACGTACACCGTTTTCATTGCTTCTTTACGCGCATTTGCCGCGTTTTTCTGTTTTACACTCATTGTTATTTTTATCTTTTTGTTACTTTATATATCTGATATTCAATTCCTTAAGTTGATATTTGGTACCTCTTTTACGTACCTTATCAAATTGGCGGCAAAAATAGACTTTTTTTGCATACAATCAATACCTTACGGAATTTTTTTTCAACAAAATGAAATGGGGATTGTTAATAAGAGGCAACAGGCAATAGTAAGAGGATTATCGATACTATTGCCTATTCCCTATTGCCTATAACAATTAAGGGGAAACCGTACGATTCCCCTTAACTACTAACTACTAATTTCTAACTGCTAACTACCAAGCGATTGTCCGATCCTTCGGATACTTCACGCTGTAGGTGACCACGAAGGTGCGAGTTTCGCCGGCACTCAGATCCAGTTCCCAGGTGAGCACGCCGATATCCTCCTTGTTGTAGGTGGCGGAGGGCTTCACTTCCACCAACTTCACCTCGATGTCCTTGTCGTTGGAAATCGGATACTGTTCCTTCAAGGTCAGCTTCGCGTTGCGGTTTTGGTTGTTGCGGACGGTAGTCAGGTACGAGCGGGTCTCAGTGGTGGTGCTGCCGACGTGCTTCGTGCTGCTGTAATCGCGTTGCAGTTCGCGTTTAACGGTTACGCGCGGATCGGTGGCAAGGGTGAGCGTCACTCGGTCTTGCGTAGAATTCGGGTTCAGGTAAGTTTCCCCGACAAAGGTGTTGTTGAAGGTGACGGTGGCGTATCCCGAAAGCAGATTGTATTTTTCCAAACCACCGAGTGTCGCAATCAAGTATGTCTCCGTGGAGAGCTTTGGTGCACAATAGTAATTGTACTCGGCTTCAAGGTTGTAGTTCATCAAATCAACGAGTTGTTCGTTGCCGTTGCCTGGAATGTTGTAGGGCACTGCAATTTTGTAGTTCACATGGACATCTTGCTCGTCAATGCTGATGTAATCTTCCATTCGGGTAGAAACGACCTTTTTGTTCGTTCCGTCTGTCGCCGAAACACCTTCGAGACTAGACAAGGCTGCGCTTACATTTGAGTTCGATACGTAATTGGAGGCTCTATTGCTGCGTGCATCAGACATGTCTGCTGAGTAATTTCGTGCGAAACGCAGAAACCAAGTTCTGAATACCGGCACGGTATTGGTGCGATTGGGTCGGGCGTTCGAGAGGGTGAGCCGCACATTGTTCCAGTCAAGTCCGGTTTCCTGTTGCACCTCGGCTTTCGCTTGCATGGTGATAGGCTTGTCCAATCCAGGAATGTTGATGTCGTAGTGGGGTTGCCATCCAGCATCTTCTGTATAATAGCTGATGTTGAATACCGTGGTGACGTTGTTCGGCACGCTGATGGAGAGATAGACCACGCCGGTTTCCACGTTGCTGTCCTGCTTGTCCTGATTGATTTGCATTTTCAGCCGATTCACCGTTTCCACTAGCTTTTCAATCTTCTTATTGTCTTGATTGATACTGTTTTGAAGCGTTTTGGCCTTGGATGTGTAAAGCTCCATGTTGGCGTTGATTTCTGCAACGGTTACCGTACCGTCTTTCTTTTCCATGTTGTTGAGCGTGCCGTCGGTGAGCATCTTGAGCAGATGTTGATGGACGGTGAGCTCGTCGCGAGCTTCTTGAAGCTGCTTTTGATAGAAATCGAGGGAGTCGGCCAGCTTTTTGATTTTAGCAGTCCCTTCTTTCGGGGTGATGTAGTCTTTTTCGAACTCCATCGCGGAAATAAGCACTCCATTCGCCTGAACCTTCAGACTGTTGAGAGCTATGTCGGGACTCAGCCCATCAATGATGATTTCTTGGGAACCGCTCTTCAGAGTGGCATTTGCAGAATGGTACAAGGTGGCGCCGCGTAGGAACACGGTGACGGAATCCAACTTGGCGGAAATCTGTTTTTGTGCCTGCAGGGTGAACAGCCAACCGAAACATAGGATTGCCAATACGAGAATTTTCTTTGTTGCCATAATATTAATTATTTACGGTGGAAATTATTTACGGTTTACAATGACTTTCTTGGTGACGATTTGTTTATTTCCAAAGAGAACTTTCACCAGATATTGCCCTGCGGCGAAACGAGAAACATCAATCGTCTTTATGTCCAAGGATAAATTATTCAAGGCGTAAACTAACTGACCATCAGTATTATAGATTAAAATCTGTCGTATGTCTTCACCCTTTATGTTGAGTACTGAGTGGGCTGGATTCGGGAAGACCTCTACCTCCATCAACTCGTATGGCGCAATACCATCGTTGTATTGAACGTAAAGAATGAGGTGCACTATACTATCGCAGCCGTTAACCGTAGTGTGTTGGAAGTCATAGGAATAGGTTCCGCTGTCGGTCGGAGTTGTCGTGAAGTCTCCGAAAGTGTACTCATGTTCTCGCATTGCGGTGTCATATATAATAATATTGTATGAGGGGTACACAGTGAGATGCAGCGTATCGACACTGGGACAACCGGCAGCGTTGGTGTAAGCGTATGTGTAAGTTCCGGAAGTCGTGTAGGTTGTTTCGTGCCAGGTATAGCTTTCGCAGGCGGTTTCGGTCTCGGTGTTGTGGGTGCCGTGGTTGACGGTGAGATGCAAAGTGACCACAGAGTCGCAGCCCGCCGCGTTGGTCAGCGTGAAGGTCGGGG